>CAJXTO010000028.1 GCA_913061245.1 uncultured Oceanospirillales bacterium | reverse complement strand
CAACATACGCTGACAGCAATCCGGCTCGGTGCTCCGATTGTTGAAATTGCAGATCAATTAGAACGATCGAGTGAGTGCACTCTCATGGACGAACATGGACTACAACAGCGCTACCCAAGCACTTGGCTTCACGAATCACTCAACATTCTCGATCGATTCGACTTTTCATTAAGTGACTTACGTTACGAGTACCCCCAAGAAATTTGCCCACCGCAATACCGTAGTGAGCACGCATTCTTAAGGGATCTTGTATTTGACGGCGCCCAACAGCGATGGCCGCAAGGTGTGCCTGAAAAAATGACTGCGCTTATCGAAAAAGAGCTCACGCTCATAGAAGAGATGAACTACGCCTGCTACTTCCTAACCGTACACGATATCGTGGCCTATGCACGCTCGCAGGGCATTTTATGTCAGGGCAGAGGCTCTGCTGCCAACTCAGTAGTCTGCTATTGCCTCTTCATTACAGAAGTCGACCCAAGTCGCGTATCCGTCTTATTTGAGCGCTTTGTGTCCAAAGAGCGTAATGAACCACCAGATATCGATGTCGACTTCGAGCACCACCGGCGTGATGAGGTCATTCAATATATCTACCGGAAATATTCGAAAGAACGGGCAGCCCTCGCGGCAGCCGTTATTACTTACAAAAAACGCTCAGCAATCCGGGATGTCGGCAAAGCACTGGATCTACCTCTTGATTTAATTGAAGCACTCTCTGGTAGCCTCGCGTGGTGGGATAAAAAAGATGCCATGATCGAGCGATTCGCTGAACTTGGCATAGATCCTCAAGGCCCTCAAATTCGATTACTCACTGAGCTAGTGACAGAAATCTTGGGCTTTCCTAGGCATCTCACACAACATGTCGGCGGATTCGTCATTTCACGCGGTCCACTGTCTGAATTGTGCCCCATCGAGAACACAGCCATGCAAGATCGAACCTGCTTGCAATGGGACAAAGATGATATTGATGCTCTCGGACTACTCAAAGTCGACGTTCTCGCACTCGGAATGCTGACTGCAATTCGTGGAAGCTTGGAACTCGCCCAACTGTATCAATCGACCTATCAACCCAATAAAGGACGATATCAAGATCCTCCACGTTCTATTGCTGACATTGCTCCAGAAGATCCTCAAGTATATGACATGCTATGCAAAGGAGATGCGATTGGAGTTTTCCAAGTCGAGTCCAGAGCACAACTCGCCATGCTCCCTCGACTCAAACCACGGACGTATTATGACCTTGTTGTCGAGGTCGCGATTGTCAGACCCGGACCAATCCAGGGCGACATGGTGCATCCGTATCTCAGACGCCGCGAGGGGATTGAGCCCAAAGAGCAACAGCCGAAAGAAATCCGTCAAGTACTTGATAGAACCCTTGGTGTACCTATTTTCCAAGAGCAGGTTATTCAATTGGTCATGGTCGCAGCTGGCTTTAGTGCAGGTGAGGCTGATGCTTTAAGACGTGCCATGGCGACCTGGAAAGGTGGTAATGGCCTCTCTCATTTCCATGAAAAAATTGTGAGTGGAATGCTGTCCAGAGGTCATTCTCGCGAGTTTGCTGAACGACTCTGTCATCAGATCGAAGGGTTTGGAAAATATGGTTTCCCTGAATCACACGCCGCAAGCTTTGCATTACTTGTGTACTTATCAGCCTGGATCAAATGCCACTTACCAGCAGCATTTTACTGTGGATTACTCAATGCCCAGCCAATGGGATTTTATACCCCATCGCAACTACTCCAGGATGCCACACGGCATGACATCGAGATTCGACCGATTGACGTCAATGCATCTGAGTGGTTTTCGACACTTGAAAACAAAGAAGGAACTCCATGTATCCGGCTAGGACTACATCTCATCAAAGGATTACGATTTGAGACCGCCAATATTCTGGTACAAACACGCCACCACCCATTTCAGAATCTCAATGACTTCCGAACCCGCACAGGACTCTCTACTGCGGATTTAGAGATCTTAGCCAGTGCCCATGCATTCCGATCACTCACAGATAATCGTTTTGATAGTTTTTGGCAGCTTGGAGATCAGGAGTCGCAATTGCCATTATTCCAAGGAGTAATTTCAGGAGTTAAAGACTTTAAACCTCGAGTTCCAGCCCTTGGTGAAACGTTAGTCGCGGACTATCAAACCACTGGATTATCACTTGAGGCACATCCAATGACCTTATTACGAGATAAATCTGCGTTCTCTATGTGTCGACGATCTTCAGAACTCAACAGACTGCCCAGACATCCCGACCTTCGAATTTGGGTAGCTGGACTTGTCGCGACACGCCAACGACCTGGTTCAGCTTCTGGTGTTGTTTTCATTACGCTAGAAGATGAAGATGGACAAATAAATTGCCTTGTATGGCCGTCTCTGGTCGAAACATTCCGACAACAAATCTTAGCGAGCCGTTTGTTAAAAGTAAGGGGGAAAGTCCAGGAATCTCATGGTGTGATTCACATCATCGCTGACACCTTAGAAGATGCCAGCGAATGGCTTGGAGAACTCACTCCAAGCTCACGTGATTTTCACTGAACCAAATATTGGTCGATACGTGCGATTGCCGATTCAGACAAATCACCGATCGCCTGGTCGAATTCTAATTGCCGAATGACATGGGTATGTCGTGCCTTTGCAAAATCTCGTTCTGCGGCGAATAGATCTTTTTTAGCATTCAACACTTCAACGATATCGCCTGATCCGACAGCGTACGCAGCTTCTGTCGCCTCGACGCGACTTGCAGCAGATACAATTGCTAAGCGACGTGCTTCAACAGTACGCGCACTCGCTTCCAAATTCCGGCTCGCAATCGTCACATCTCGTCTCACTTCACGACGCGATTCTTCAAGGCGTGACTCAGCAACCACCATGTCAGCATAGGCCTTTTCAATTGCAGCGCTTAAAGAACCCGTTGCACTTCCATAGATCGGCACATTCATGGTGAGCGTTAATAGATTTTTCTGACTGGTTAATCCATCCGAAGACGCTGAATTTTCGGTTTCAGAGACTTGGTATGTTGACGATAAGCTGAGTGATGGCCAGCGCTCACCTCGAGCTTCATCGAGGTTTGCAACAGCAGCTTGGAACGCGTTGGATTTTTCGATCACAGCAGGGTGGCTATCAACAAGCAAATCAAGATCGGAGTTCAGTTCGCGATGGATTGATGCTTCAAAGTCTTCAGACAAATTTTTCAATGCCGTGAAATCAGCATCAACTAACCGTTTAAGATCTTCACGCTTGGCTTCGACATCCACTTCTGATGCAATCAACGACACCTTAGAAAGATCGAGCTGTGCTCTGGCCTGGTCAACATCAACACGGGTACCAATACCAACAGCCAATCGCTCACTCGCCTGCTCTAATTGCTTTTCCAAAGCCTGTACTTCGGCCTGAGCAGCGGCAAGGTCGCGCTCTGCCGACAACACATCAAAATACGCTTGAGCAACAGTCACAATGTGCGACTGTCTGGCTGTATTTAATACAGCACCAGCTGCCGAAGATGAGTATCGAGCTCCCTCGATTTGCTTATTCAATGCGCGATCATAAACAGGGATGGAGACCGTAACGGATGCTGTATTTAAAGTGGAATCCTCATTCGTCATTGCATTATCGGTTTGAGCAGACGAAATACTTGCAGAGACCGTGGGGCCCCTACGCGATTCAAAACCTTCTTTAGACGCGCGAGCGGCATCACGTGTCGCAATCTGCGCTCGCAATGAGGGATCGTTTGCAACGGCAAGGTTGTAGATATCAGATAATCCTTTGGACTCAGCCATGGCACTGCCTGCCAGGGTGAGACCTAACACAATACTCAATATGCGCATCATATCGACCTCAATGTGAGCCGGAGTGAATCTCTCGGCTAATTCTTTGCACTGCATCAATCATAGTGGCAGGACGCTGAGGATCAACGTGCTGATTGATACCATGGCCTAAATTAAATATGTGTCCGGGATTTGGACCAAAACTCTTCAGAAGCCTTTCCACTTCAGAAGTAATCAACGCATCAGATCCGAACAATACAGATGGGTCAAGATTCCCCTGAAGCGCCACCTGTGAACCCACACGTTCACGACAACGACCCAGATCTACAGTCCAATCAAGACCCAGCGCATCACATCCTGTTGCAGCCATTTGCTCAAGCCATGCTCCGCCACCTTTGGTAAATAGGATGACTGGAACTTGGCGGCCTTCAGACTCACGAACCAAGCCTTGGACAATTTTTTCCATATAAGCGAGTGAAAATTCACGGTAAGCGGGTTCTGAGAGAACCCCACCCCAAGTATCGAAAATCTGTACCGCCTGGGCACCAGCTGCGATCTGCGCATTTAAATAATCAGTTACTGCAACTGCGAGCTTTTCAAGCAGTGTGTGTAACGCACCAGGATCTGAATACATTAAGCCTTTCGCATAACGGTATTCTTTAGAACCACCGCCTTCGATCATATAAGTCGCTAAAGTCCAAGGACTTCCAGAAAACCCAATGAGCGGGACACGGCCATTCAGTTCGCGACGAATCGTTTTCACGGCATTCATCACATAATCCAAGGCATCAGCCATCGGGGGCACAGGAAGCGCTTCGATATCCGCGCGCGTTCGCACTGGTCGCTCAAAACGCGGGCCCTCACCTGCCTCAAAATACAAACCACAATCCATCGCATCTGGAATGGTCAAAATGTCTGAGAACAGAATTGCAGCGTCTAGTGGATACCGCTCAAGTGGTTGAATTGTGACTTCACAAGCGAGCTCTGCATTTTTACAGAGGCTCATAAAATCACCTGCGATTTTTCGTGTGGCCCGATACTCTGGGAGATAGCGCCCCGCCTGACGCATCATCCAAACAGGTGTTTGGTCAACAGGTTGGCGGAGCAGTGCTTTTAGGAAGCGATCGTTTTTTAACTCTGATGTCATACCGATGATAGTGCCTGATCAAGATCGGCGAGAATATCATCGATGTGCTCAATACCAACACACAAACGAATCATTTCAGGCTTCACTCCGACCGAAAGTTGCTCTACATCAGATAATTGACGATGAGTGGTCGAGGCTGGATGGCATGCCAATGACCGCGCATCACCAATATTCACCAGACGCTTAAACAAGCCAAGAGCGTCATAAAATTTAACACCCGCATCAAACCCACCTTTCACGCCAAACGTGAGAAGGGCCGATGGCGTGCCGCCGAGCTGGCTTTGAGCAAGCGCATGATGGGGATGATCTGGAAGTCCTGCATAGCTGACCCAGTCAACCTTCGGATGCGTTTTAAGGAATTCAGCGACTTTTTGCGTATTTTCACAATGACGCTCCATCCGGAGATTCAATGTCTCGATTCCCTGCAGCAACAGGAACGCATTCATTGGAGCGAGTGCCGCGCCTGTGTTACGAAGCGGTACCGTACGAGCTCGTGCAATGAAAGCGGCTGGGCCAAAGGCATCTGAATACACAACATCATGGTATGCAGGCTCAGGCGCTGTCATTCCTGGGAATTTATCGGCCTGCGCGGTCCAATCGAAATTACCGCCATCAACAATAATCCCACCCAGTGAATTACCGTGGCCGCCCATGAATTTAGTCAGTGCATGCACCACGATGTTGGCACCCAATTCGATTGGCTTACACAGTGCAGGAGTCGCGACCGTGTTATCGACAACCAAAGGCAGTCCATTGCGAGACGCCATCGTCGCCATCGCGCGGATATCAACAATGTTACCCGCTGGATTACCAATCGTTTCGCAGTAAATTGCACGTGTATTTTCATCAACCAACTTTTCCAGATCTTCAGGGCGGTCGGTTTCAGCAAAACGAACTTCAACACCCTGGCTCGGCAACATATGTGCAAATAGCGTGTATGTCCCGCCGTAAAGCTGCGGTGTTGTAACGATGTTGTGGCCTTGGCTTGCAAGTGTTTGTAACGCGTAGGTAATTGCGGCCATGCCTGATGACACTGCAAGTGCTGCAATACCACCCTCAAGAGCAGCAACACGCTGCTCAAGCACATCACACGTTGGATTCATGATGCGCGTGTAGATGTTACCCGGAACTTCCAAATTAAATAACGCCGCACCATGAGCCGCGTCATCAAACTCAAACGCGACGTTTTGGCAAATCGGTGGAACGACCGCCTTTGTTGTTGGATCAGTCTGATATCCCGCATGGATTGCCAGTGTTTCGTCACGCATTGTTATTGCCCTCTTATACTGTGTTTCTAGAAACGCCCTGTGTAATCAAGATTCCTAGGGGAATCCAATATCTTTATCGAATATCCAAATAATCGAGTATGGATTGTGCCGCTCCACGGCCTTCCGCAATTGCAGTCACCACCAAATCTGAACCGCGCACCATATCGCCACCAGCAAATACCTTCGGGTTCGTTGTCTGATATGGAAGATCTTGCTCTTCTGCAGCCAAAACAAGACCAGAATCTGCAGTATCAATACTCAAATCAGTGAACCAGTCTGCTGGACTTGGACGGAATCCAAAAGCAATCAATACGCAATCCGCAGGAATCACTTCTTCTGATCCAGGAATAATTTCTGGGCTTCGACGTCCGTTCGCATCCGGCTCACCAAGCTGTGTCGTCACAAATTTCACACCCGTAACGCCAGTGGCATCTCCAACAACTTCGACAGGTTGGCGGTTGAACATGAACTTCACGCCTTCCTCGCGTGCGTTGGCCACCTCACGACGAGATCCTGGCATGTTCGCCTCATCACGACGATACACACAGGTCACTGACTTGGCTCCCTGACGGATCGAGGTTCGATTGCAGTCCATGGCCGTATCACCACCGCCAAGAACGATCACGCGCTTACCTTCCATGTTGATGAATTCACTTGGATCTTTCTCAAATCCAAGACAGCGATTCACATTTGAGATCAAAAATGGCAACGCTTTAAAAACACCTGGGAGGTTTTCTCCAGGGAATCCACCCGCCATATTGGTATAAGTCCCCATACCGAGGAATACGGCATCGAAGGTTTCCATCAATTCACCGACAGAAATGTCATTGCCCACTTCAGTGTTCAAACGGAATTCAATTCCCATACTTTCGAAGATCTCACGACGGCGAGTCATGACCGATTTCTCAAGCTTAAATTCTGGAATTCCGAAAGTAAGAAGGCCACCGATTTCAGGGTGACGATCGAATACGACAGACTTTACGCCGCCACGGGCCAAGATATCGGCACATGCGAGACCAGCGGGGCCAGCGCCGATGATGGCGACTCGCTTATCGGTCCATTCAACATCTGACATATCTGGTCGCCAGCCCAAAGCAAACGCCGTATCGGTGATGTACTTCTCAACAGATCCTATCGTGACAGCGCCAAATCCGTCGTTGAGCGTACAGGCACCTTCACAAAGCCTATCCTGTGGACAGACCCGCCCACATACTTCTGGCAATGAATTGGTTTTATGGCACAACTCAACAGCGGCCATAATGTTTCCCTGACTGATGAGTTCGAGCCAATTCGGAATGTGGTTGTGTACAGGACACTTCCACGAACAATATGGGTTACCGCATGCAAGGCACCGATGTGCTTGAGACCCGGCATCTTTGTTAGAAAACGGATGATAAATTTCAGTGAATTCGCCTTTGCGCTGGTCAAGATCCTTTTTAGTAGGATCCACTCTTCCAACATCTAAAAACTGAAAGTCATTGTTTTTCTGCGTGGACATCGTAATAAATCCTCTAAATTCCTACTGCGCACCCGATCTCGATGACGCCAACAGGTCACCCAAACTCGCCGCCTTTGGCTTCACAAGCCAGAATTGACTGACGAATGACTCAAAGTCATCAAGAATAGTCTGGCCCCACTGGCTCTTGGTTGCTTCGACATAATCACGAATCTGCGACCGCAAATGCGCACGATATTGCTCCATATGCTCTGTACTCACACGCGCAATTTCGACCAATTCGTGATTGTAGCGATCAACAAACGTCCGCGATTCATCAAGAACATAGGCAAACCCTCCTGTCATACCAGCGCCGAAGTTGCGACCAGTCTTCCCGAGGACAATAACTAAACCACCTGTCATGTATTCACAGCAGTGATCGCCAGCACCTTCAACGATTGCAGTGGCACCGGAATTACGTACAGCAAATCGCTCGCCGGCTCGGCCTGAAGCGTATAACGTTCCGCCCGTTGCACCATACAAGCATGTATTACCGATGATCGATGTGTCTTGTGTCGCAAACTGCGACCCTTCTGGTGGAGCAATCACAAGTCGACCGCCTGCCATGCCTTTACCGACATAATCGTTGGCATCGCCACGCAAAGTCATTTCGAGACCTGGGGCGTTAAACACACCAAAACTTTGACCTGCTGTTCCGGACAAGTTCAAACGTACTGGATTCGCTAATCCCTCACGACCGTGAACCAACGAAATTTCACCAGACAAAGTCGCGCCGACAGAACGGTCTTGGTTTGTAATCGTGAATTCAAACTCGCCGCCTGCACCAGAAGCGACAGCATCACGTGTTGCGGAAATAATTGCCTGGTTCAATGGCGCCTCGTCGTACGGAGGATTCTTCTCAACAGCACACAGCTGTGGTTTACCCTCGTGCTCTGGGCCTTGGTACAACACAGGTGAAAAATCGAGTTTGGCCTGACGCTGCGATCGACCGCCAACTTGAGTCAATAGATCGGTTCGACCAACAAGTTCAGCCATGGTCTTCACACCGAGTTCGGCCATAACTTCACGCGTTTCTTCAGCCACAAATGTGAAGAAATGTTTAATCATCTCAACCGTTCCACGGAAGTGTTGCTCCCGCAACAGTTCGTTTTGCGTTGCGACACCCGTTGCACAGTTATTCAAATGACAGATACGCAGATACTTACAGCCCATTGCAACCATTGGCGCTGTACCAAAGCCAAAGCTTTCAGCACCGAGAATTGCGGCTTTGACAACATCGACACCCGTCTTCAACCCGCCATCCGTCTGCAAACGGACCTTGTCTCGCAGATCATTTGCGCGAAGTGCCTGATGTGCCTCTGAAAGCCCAAGTTCCCACGGCGAGCCTGCATACTTAATCGACGTCAGTGGACTTGCTGCGGTACCACCGTCATACCCTGAGATCGTAATCAGATCCGCATAGGCTTTAGCAACACCCGCTGCAATTGTCCCGACTCCAGGCTCGCTCACAAGCTTCACCGATACCAATGCTTTTGGATTCACCTGCTTTAGGTCAAAAATCAGCTGCGCCAAATCTTCAATCGAATAAATATCGTGGTGCGGCGGAGGTGAGATCAACGTGACGCCCGGCACAGAGTGACGAAGTCTCGCAATCAATGCATTCACTTTACCGCCAGGTAACTGACCGCCCTCGCCAGGCTTTGCACCCTGTGCGACCTTGATCTGAAGAACCTCAGCATTCACCAAGTAATGCGGCGTGACTCCGAAGCGGCCAGATGCAATCTGTTTAATTTTCGAGACTCGACTGGTACCGAACCGTTCTGGGTCCTCACCACCTTCACCCGAATTCGAGCGCGCACCCAATTCATTCATTGCCTGCGCTAGTGCTTCGTGAGCCTCAGGGCTGAGTGCCCCCAACGACATTCCAGCTGAATCAAATCGCTTCAGGATCGATTCCACAGGCTCGACTTCATCAACCGAAATCGCGCGACCCGCATCTTTTTCGAGTTTGAGCAAATCCCGTAACGTTGCAACCGGACGCTCGTTTACAAGTTTTGCGTACTTTTGATACGTCGAGTATGACCCGGTCTGAACAGCCTGCTGCAATGTTTGAACGACATCGGGGTTGTAGGCGTGGTACTCACCACCGTGCATGTACTTTAAGAAGCCACCTTGCGGAACAGGCTTACGTGTTGACCAAGCGAGCGACTGACGAACCTTTTGATCATTCTCAAAATCAGAGAAATCTGCACCAGCAATTCGGCTTTGCACGCCTTTAAAACACAAATCTACGATTTCATCCGACAAGCCAACAGCTTCAAACAACTGCGCACCACGGTAGCTTGCAATCGTTGAAATACCCATCTTCGAGAGAATTTTCAGCAGACCTTTGTTGATACCTTTACGGTAATTCCGATGCAACTCAAGAGGATCACCCACAAGTTCATCCGAATCGACCAAATCATTGATCACGCGATATGACAGATATGGATAGACCGCTGTTGCTCCAAATCCAAGAAGAACCGCAAAATGATGCGAATCACGCGCTTCAGCTGTATCCACGATGATATTCGCAGAACAACGTAGGCCTTCTTCAATCAAACGGTGATGCACGGCACCCGTTGCCATGGTTGCAGACACCACCCACTGATCTTCAGTCACATGACGATCTGAAAGAATCAGCAAAGTCTTGCCTGAACGCACCGCATCCACTGCTTGCTGACAAACCGATTCAACAGCCGCCTTCAATCCAAGCGCAGGGTCGAAAGCAAGCTCAATCTGGACCCGACCATATTTCGGATGATCAAATGCCTTCAATCGATCCATTTTAGGTGCCGACAAAATTGGCGAATGCAGAATCACGCGCTCCGCATGATCGGCCGTTTCTTCAAACGGGTTCAGCTCCATCCCCAGGCACGTTTCCAAACTCATTACAATCGATTCACGCAATGGGTCAATTGGTGGGTTGGTGACCTGTGCAAATTGCTGGCGGAAGTAATCAGCAACATGGCGTTGCTCAGTCGAGAGAACGGCCATCGGCGTGTCATCACCCATCGAGCCAACAGCTTCTTGTCCTGTCTCGGCTAACGGTTTGATGACTTGGTGGCGCTCTTCACTGGTCAAATTAAAGAGCTTCAGATAGGGAGGCAATCCATGCTCTGAGAGCTTTTTAAGATCAGAGAACGGGTCTCTCATTTCCGTTTCAAAGCGGATCGTTTGCTCACGCAACCATTGCTTATACGGCTGGCGACCTTTGAGCTGATGATCAATATCATCAGCTGCCAACATCTCACCTGTTTCGGTATCAATCGCTAGGATTTCGCCCGGTCCAACACGACCTTTTGCGATGACATCTTCTGGTTTGTAATCCCACGTTCCAATCTCGGAGGAAAGGGTTAAATAGCCATTTTTAGTTTTGACCCAACGCGCAGGACGCAGACCATTGCGGTCAAGCAGACAGCATGCATATCGCCCATCGGTTAAAACAATGCCCGCAGGTCCATCCCAAGGCTCCATGTGCATCGAGTTATATTCATAAAACGCTCGCAAATCTGCGTCCATGTCATCCACATTCTGCCAAGCAGGTGGAACAAGCATTCTGATCGCGCGGAACAGATCCATACCGCCAGCAACCATCACTTCGAGCATATTGTCGAGACTAGATGAGTCGGAACCTGTGGAATTCACCAATGGCAAGATTTGATCAATTTCAGGCAAACGATCCGACTTAAACAAGTGGCCACGCGCATTGGCCCAGTTTCTGTTACCGGCAATGGTATTAATCTCACCATTGTGCGCAAGAAGCCTGAATGGCTGCGCAAGCGGCCAACGTGGGAGAGTGTTGGTAGAAAACCGTTGGTGGAACACGCAAATCGCTGTCGCCATTAATGCATCGTTTAGATCTGGATAGAAATTAGGCAGATCAACCGGCATCATCAATCCCTTGTAGGACACGACACGACGCGATAGCGAACACAAATAATTCTCTGGATTAGATGCGATCGCACGCTCAATTAAGCGCGATGCCATGAACAATTCATTATCGAATTGCTCTTTGCTTTGTCCCTGAGGCTCAACGAACACCTGCTTGAAGACTGGCATGTTTCCACGTGCTATCGGACCAAGATTAGCAGGATCCACTGGCACATCACGCCAGCCAACCACAGCCAAATTACGAGCTGTTAGAACATCTTCAATTGCTTTAACTGCCTGAACTTCGGTCGCTGAATCGGTGGACAGAAAAACCATGCCCACTGCGAATAATTCGCCAAGCTCCGCACCGAAAGCATCTTGTGCCGCACGACGCATGAACGCATCTGGCATCTGGAATAACAAACCACAACCGTCACCTGTTTTACCGTCGGCAGCAATACCACCGCGGTGCGTCATCCTCGTCAGTGCTTGGATTGACGTCATTAATAGATCGTGACTTGCCTCACCTTCACAATGCGCGATGAGACCGAAACCACAGTTATCGCGAAACTCACCAGGTGTATAAAGACCTTTGGTCATATGCTCATTCCTAAAATACACGGCCAATGGGGCCGCAACCTCAAATAATACGGGGCGTCGCGCGTCCCGCCGAAATCGGACACTGGATCTCGCGAGCTCATATCAAGCTCCAGCAAATCATCCGTGTCAATTGGACTCAACCGACTGAATCCATAAAGAAAAAGGCCGCGTAGTATATGACTCTAGCGATCGCGGAGCAAATGAAAGGTACGACGTTGAGACTACTGTTTATTTGGCGTCAAGGGAATTGTTGTGGGCTTTGCGGCCCGAGAATCTTCGTTATCCATTTGAACAAATATTAAGACCGCGACAAGCGCTGCAATCGCAATACCGATAGCGATGACGATCGCAGGAGCGATCCGAAACACAGTTGATGCCTCATCATCATGCTCTGAGATCAGATCGACGGTCGAAGTTGGATCCTCTTCCGCAACCGCTCTCAGCAATTGCTTCGGGTGAATTGCATAGTGCTGAAGCAGTCGAGGCGCTCGCATGGATACATCCGTAGTTGGGTAGAGCTTAGCGCATGCCTCCTCGAGATCATGTTGATCCCAACGCGGCAGCAATATGGTGCTCGAGAGTGCAGGCTTTGGCTGTAATGCCTGAAGTCGACTGACTAACGTGTCTTCACCAATCATCAGAACTGACCAACGCCGCCCATAAGCGCCTGAACTCAACTCGTGAAAAAGCTGCAGCACATCATTTGGAAGACAATGTGCATCATCTACGATGATCTCTGGAATCCCGTGTTCGGTTCCCGCAGGCTGCTTATGCTGAAGTCGCGCCAGCATCTCAATATCAGTTCCCTCTGGACGAAGCCCAACGAGCCCCATCAAACGCAACACCGCATCGGTTCGGTCAGATATAAGCTCACCTTCAAGGCGCAGTGGGTTCACAGGACTTCTGAGAACTAGCGCCTCGGCCACCGTGCTTTTCCCTTGGCCGGGTGCGCCGACCAACACAACCAGTCGCTTCGCCCACCGAACGGCGGAGCGAATTCTTTCAATACAGGCCTGTTGTGATCGAACTAGCGGCAGCACGCGTTCAGCACATCGAGAAGCAGTTCATTAGGGGCTTGGTCTTCAACGTAGGCGTCGCCCAAAGAGCGCATCAATACGAGGCGAAGCCGGCCATCAATATTTTTCTTATCAACAGCCATATGCTTCATAAAGTCTTCTGGCGTCATACCAGCGGGTGGTTCGGTTGGAAGCGCAACGCGCTCGCACACAGCAATCACTCGGGCAACGTCAGCATCGGATAGCATGCCCATTGCCTGCGACAAACGGGCCGCCAATACCATGCCGGCCCCAACAGCTTCACCATGAAGCCAGCCGCCATAGCCCAAGTGCGCCTCAATCGCGTGACCAAATGTGTGGCCGAGATTGAGTAGAGCTCGCACACCACCTTCTCGTTCATCACGAGCAACAATATCAGCCTTCATTTGGCATGAACGCTCAATCGCGACAGAAACAGCTTCCGCATCTTTAGCCATCAAGAGATCAATATTCGACTCGATCCAAGCCAAAAACTCAGCATCACCCAACAACCCGTATTTAATGACTTCAGCCATCCCTGCGGACATTTCTTTTTCAGGAAGTGTGGTCAAAACATCCGTATCGATAAACACCGCAACAGGCTGATGAAATGCCCCTATCATGTTTTTGCCGAGCCGATGGTTCACACCGGTTTTACCTCCAACCGATGAATCAACCTGTGAGAGCAGTGTGGTTGGGATCTGAACAAAATCGATTCCCCGCTGATAAGTCGCAGCCGCAAAGCCAACCATGTCTCCAACGACACCGCCGCCCAAGGCAATCATCGTTGCATTCCTCGAAAAATGGCGGGTCAATGCTTCCGAAAAAATGACATCAAGGGTCTCGATATGTTTGTGGCTTTCACCATCAGGCAGAATCACTGTCGCCACATCAAAGTCTTTCAATGCGGATACAACGCGGTCTAAATAAAGGGGTGCAATACTTTCATTCGTAACGACAAGAACTTGGCGACCTCGAATCACAGTTGCCAACAAATCTGAGTCAATCAAGCCGCTCCCGATGTGAATTGGATATGCGCGATCGCCCAATTCAACTTTAAGCGTTCTCATCACTCTGCCCCTCAATGTGTTCAATAATCTGACGCACTACAATAGATGGATTCGTTCGTCGCGTCTGTACTTGTATTGACGAATAAGCGCGGTATAAAGGTTCGCGCTCGCTAGCCATTGCTTTGAGCTTGGCCTTGGGATCTGCGACTTGCAATAGCGGCCTGTTTTTATCATTTTTCAATCGATCAAACTGCGTTTTTAAATCAGCTTGCAACCAAATCAC
>CAJXTO010000027.1 GCA_913061245.1 uncultured Oceanospirillales bacterium | reverse complement strand
TCTATCAAACACTAGGGTGTTCACGGAAGCCTATGTCACGCTTTTTTATCAAAGTATTTGTTCCGGGGCCGTTTTTTGAACCGCTCACCTACGCATCAGATGCTCTGATCAATGTGGGTTCGCGCGTTCAAGTACCTATCGGATCACGCGAAGTCATTGGCATTTGCGCTGGAAAATCTGAAACACCTGAGGCAATCGACACGATCAAATCAGTGATTTCAGTCATTGATGACGAACCAATTATTAGCCCACAACATCAGGCATTGGTCGATTTCGCAGCCAATTACTATTTGGCGCCACCGGGTGATTTATTGCTCTCAAGCCTTCCGACGACACTTCGTAAAGGCAAGCCACTCCCAAGACCCCAAACTGAAAGTGGTCATAACAACTCCCCCGCTTATGCGCTCACAAGCGAGCAACAACATGCAATCGATGCAGTGGATGAGAAAGCGAACCAATTCCAATGCTTTTTACTCCAAGGAGTCACTGGGAGTGGGAAAACACAGGTCTTTTCTGAACTGATTCAACGAACAATCAAGCGAGGCCAGCAAGTTCTGTTGCTCGTTCCCGAAATTGGTCTCACCGGCCAAATGGTGGACAGGATTCAAGACCAGCTCAACGGTGAGCTCGCAGTATCCCATTCAGGCATCGCTGATGGCGCCAGAACAAAAGCTTTCGTGGCATCTGCCCAAGGCATTGCAGATGTCTTGATCGGCACGCGCTCGGCATTATTCACACCACTTCCAAAACTTGGGCTCATCTTGGTCGACGAAGAACATGATGGGGCCTACAAGAACCAGGAAGGATGTCGCTATTCCGCTCGCGACCTTGCAATCGTTCGGGCTCAGCAAACAGGCATCCCTATCGTGCTCTCTTCAGCGACACCATCACTTGAAACGTGGCAACAAGCAGAGATCGGCAAGTACATTCGACTACGCTTATCAGCGCGACCAGGGCAGCAACCTCAACCTACGATTCGCTTGATCGATGCGAGGCATGACAAGCCCAAAGATGGACTCAGTGAGGCAGCTCGGCGAGCCATTCGTCATGCCATCGATCATGACCAGCAAGCGCTCGTTTTCCTCAATCGACGAGGGTACTCCCCGGTTCTCATGTGTACTGACTGTGGATGGATCCCGGGTTGTAAGCATTGCGATGCAAAACCGACTCTACATCGCCAACCGGATTCTTTGTGGTGTCATCATTGTGATCATCGCCAGCGCCCGGTCACTGTCTGCCCCGAATGCTCTGGGCTCAATCTACTCGCTGTTGGACATGGGACTGAACGCTTGGAAGAAGCTTTGGCTGAGAGCTTTCCTGATGTCCCGATTATTCGAGTCGATCGTGATACGACAGCTCGACGGCGCGCATTCGAACAACTGATCCAACCAGTCATTGACGGTAATCCCTGCATCCTAGTTGGAACACAAATGCTCGCCAAAGGACATGATTTCCGGAAGCTCTCGACCGTTGTAGTCACTGATGCTGATCAAGGGCTATCGGGCGCTGACTTCAGATCGGTGGAGCATTTCGCACAACTGCTGACTCAAGTTGCAGGGCGCGCAGGACGGCATGGAGCTACTGGCCAAGTGTTAATTCAAACGCATCGGCCTGACTCAGAATGGTTCGAACGCATACTAAAACAAGATTACGACCATCTTGCGAAGGCGATGCTGAGTGAGCGCCAACAATTTCATTGGCCACCAGAATCGCATCTAGCCCTCATCACAGCGCGCGCCACAACATCGGCTCCAGTGTTTGAAGCACTGGGTGAGATCGCTCATCAAATCCGCGCCTTGAATAGTCCTGTTCGCGTGCTTGGACCAGCACCTGCTCCGATGGAGCGTCGTAATCGCCAATATCATGGCCAACTTTTAATTCTCGGAAAACGCTCTCTAATCCAATGGGTTCTAAAAGAAACGGGGCCGTGGGCCTATAAAAAGCAAGGAAAAGTGATGTTTCAGTTGGATGTGGATCCCTGGGACCTTTGGTAATGCTACACTCGCGCCCTCAACCGGAGGGACACTATGAAGGACGCTGTCGCTGCGCTTTTTGAACAAGCGCTCGATCAACTCATGACTCAAGGCATTATTGATGCCGCAGATCGCAAACCCGTGCAAATCGAAAACACCCGTGATCCAGCGCACGGAGACCTAGCGACCAATGTGGCCATGATGCATGCAAAGGCCGCCAAAATGGCGCCACGCGAACTTGCAGAGAGACTCCTTGAACAACTCCCTCAATCAGACAATATCAGCGCAACAGAAATTGCCGGACCTGGCTTCATCAACGTTCGCTTAGCAAAAGATGCTGCCTTCGAGCCAGTCATCAAGTGCCTAGCAGAACAAGAGCAATTTGGCCTTCATCAAGCCACCGAAGAGCGCGTGCAGGTTGAATACGTCTCTGCCAACCCGACTGGACCATTGCATGTCGGTCATGGTCGTGGCGCTGCCTATGGTGCGACGCTTGTGAACCTTTTGAAGGCACGCGGGCATCAGGTTGAGGCCGAATATTATGTGAATGATGCAGGCCGCCAGATGAATATCCTGGCTGTCAGCGTGTTTATACGGTATCTCGAACACACTGGAGAATCCGTTACATTTCCATCAGCGGGTTATCAAGGCGACTACATCGCAGACCTCGGTGCCACCTTGTTCCAAAATGCCGGAAATTCGCTACAAATTTCTTTTGATGCACTGCTTGATGGCGTACCAACAGACTCTGAAGACACCAAAGACGCTCACATCGATGGATTAATTCAGAATGCCAAAACGTCGCTAGGTGACCAGTGGCAGCATCCGTTTGATCTTGCTCTCACAGCGATTCTTGATGACATCAAAAATGATTTATCAGAGTTCGGCGCGGATTTTGATGAGTGGTTTAGCGAGAAGTCTCTGGTGACATCTGGCGAGATCGACCGAGCCATCGCAACACTTGAAGAGCGGGGCCATCTCTACGAACAAGGCGGCGCGATTTGGTTCCGTTCAACAGATTTTGGTGACGATAAAGACCGCGTTGTGCGGAGAGATAACGGTGAAACCACTTACTTTGCGAGCGACATCGCATACATCGCCAACAAGTTCTCGCGTGGATTTGATCGAATCATCTATGTGTGGGGCGCAGACCATCATGGCTATATCGTTCGAATCAAAGCAGCCGCCCAAGCACTTGGATTTGATCCAGAGCGACTGACCATTCGGCTAGTTCAATTTGCAATCCTCTACAAAGACGGTGAACGCTTACAAATGTCGACGCGCTCAGGGTCATTCGTGACTTTGAGAGAACTGAGAGACGATGTCGGCCGCGATGCATGTCGTTATTTCTATGTCATGCGTAAAGCGGACCAACACTTAGATTTTGATCTTTCGCTCGCCACAAGCCAGTCAAAAGATAATCCGGTCTACTACATTCAATATGCGCATGCCCGTATTTGTCGCGTATTCGAGGGATTGGAAGGGCAGCCATTTGACGAACAGCGTGGCCTGAACCATCTGACATCTCTGGTCACTCAGGAAGAGTTAGATCTGGCCACAGCAATCGGACGATTCCCAGAAGTCGTTGGTAAAGCTGCTGATTCCCTAGAGGCCCACCTCATTTGCTATTACCTGCAAGACCTCGCAGCCGATTTCCACCGTTGGTACAACGGAACACGGCTACTGGTCGATGACATGGATGTTCGTGATGCACGCTTAGCCCTCGCTAAAGCGGTTCAAACAGTCATTCGTAACGGCCTCGATCTACTTGGCGTCAGTGCACCACGGTCCATGTAATGCGAGATTATTCGACCCAAGCAGCGAGACATAGACGTCCTGAAAAAAAAGGGCCTAGTGCTGCTGTCGGGATCACTTTGAGTATCGTTCTAATTGGCGCTGTCGCAGCTGGTCTTATTTGGCTTAATCAAAGTACATCGACAGCAACACCTGAAGAGCCTAAGCAACCAGAAGCACAGATTACAGACTCTCCGCCTCCTGTCACTGAGACGCCAACCACATCAGAACCAACAACAACGGTTCAGCAGGAGGTCCCCGAGGCACCCGAGAACTTTTACACGTTTTATGAGTTGTTGATTACGGGCGAAGTCCCCATTGACGTTGAAGCAGGGCAATCTCGTGATGAAGCCGTTGCCGAAAAGCTCAAAAGCACAATCATTCAGGTCGCTTCATTTAGGACAGCTGAAGCAGCTGAGGACACACGCGTCGCCTTATTGTTTTTGGATTTAAAAGCGCGAGTGCTCCCGCCAAGTGAAACAAATGGCGGGTGGTATCGAATCGTACTTGGTCCATTTAAAACGGTGCGCGATATGCGGGCCGCAGCCGACGTGCTGACGAAAAATGGCTACAACGCACTCGTTCGTAGGGAGTAGATATGGAGCAATTCCACGGAACAACGATCGTCTCGGTTCGCCGGGGTGATCAGGTATGCATCGGCGGCGATGGTCAGGTAACGCTTGGCAATACCGTGATGAAAGGTAACGCCCGAAAAGTCAGACGCCTCTATCAAAATAAAGTATTGGCTGGGTTCGCGGGCGGAACGGCCGACGCGTTCACGTTATTTGAGCGGTTTGATGCGAAACTTGAAAAGCACCAAGGCAATCTAACCCGAGCAGCGGTCGAACTCGCAAAAGATTGGCGACAAGACCGGATGCTGAGACGACTCGAGGCAATCCTCGCCGTCGCTGATACAGAAACATCTCTGATTATTACTGGAAACGGCGATGTGATGGAGCCTGAGGATGGCATCATTGCCGTCGGCTCCGGCGGCCCATTTGCTCAGGCTGCAGCACTCGCCTTGCTGCGTAATACCGAATTACCTGCTCGAACCATTGTCGAAGAAGCGCTCAAAGCCGCAGGCGATATCTGCATCTATACCAATACCAATTTCACCATTGATGAACTGAATACGAATCATGACTGATCTCTCCCCAAAAGACATTGTTGCCCAACTCGATCGGCATATTATTGGACAAGCTGACGCCAAGCGCGCGGTTGCGATTGCCTTGAGAAACCGGTGGCGTCGCATGAAATTAGCCGACGACCTTGCTAAAGAAGTCACGCCAAAAAATATCTTGATGATTGGTCCAACAGGTGTCGGTAAGACAGAAATTGCGCGCCGTCTTGCGCGCCTAGCTGAAGCGCCTTTCATCAAAATTGAGGCGACTAAATTCACTGAAGTTGGATATGTTGGCCGTGATGTCGAGTCGATTATTCGCGACTTAGTTGGTGTTGCAATTAAAGATGAACGTGAGCGCCGTATGCTCGAAGTTCGCGGTCAAGCAGAGGATCGTGCAGAAGAACGCATCCTCGATATTTTACTTCCTCCACCACGAGGTGATCAGCCAATCCAGTCAGATAACAGCGGCGCAAGGCAAGTATTTCGCAAAAAACTTCGCGAAGGTGAGCTCGATGACAAAGAAGTCGAGATTGATGTGAAAGCAGCAGGCGTCGGTGTGGACATCATGACCCCACCCGGCATGGAGGAGATGGCCAGCCAGCTCCAAGATATGTTTTCCAAATTTGGGCAGGATAAGAAAAAGAAAAGAAAACTACCGATTCGAGATGCATATAAACTCTTGGTTGACGAAGAAGCAGCCCGATTGATCTCGGATGATGACGTCAAACTCACTGCGATTAGCCATGTAGAAAGTCGTGGCATCGTGTTTTTGGATGAAATCGATAAAGTCTGTCGGCGTGAAAATTCACAGGGTGCCGATGTCAGTCGAGAGGGTGTGCAGCGCGATCTACTTCCTTTAATCGAAGGGACGACGGTGCAAACGAAGTTCGGTTCTGTCAAAACAGATCACATCTTATTTATCGCTTCCGGCGCCTTCCATTTGTCCAAGCCCTCAGATCTCGTTCCAGAACTGCAAGGCCGGCTACCGATACGAGTTGAACTCGATGCCCTAAAGCCGTCTGACTTTGCTCGAATTCTGACCGAACCCGATCACTCGCTAGTCACCCAATATCAAGCGCTCCTCGAAACCGATGGGATCGCGATCAAATTTGCAGACAGTGGTATCGAAGCAATCGCTGAAATCGCTGCCGATGTTAACGAAAAAACCGAAAACATTGGGGCGCGTCGACTACACACTCTCGTTGAGCGCGTATTGGAAGATTTACTGTTTCAAACTGGCCAAACTGCATCAGAACCAGTCACAATTGATCGCACGTATGTTGAATCTCGGTTGTCTGAACTCAGCCAAGACGAAGACTTATCCCAATATATTCTCTGAGGCCACATGAAAGAGACAACGCATTTCGGATTCAAAGAAGTCCCCGTCGAAGAAAAGACCTATCGGGTAAGGGAAGTCTTTAATAGCGTTGCGCGGCGCTATGATCTGATGAACGATTTGATGTCGGCAGGCCTCCATCGCTTGTGGAAACGCGTTGCGATCGAAACCATCGCGATCCGCCCTGGCATGCAAATTCTTGATTTGGCATCAGGTACCGGTGATCTTGCTCGTGCAATGTCACGTCGAGCAGGCACAGATGGTCATGTCGTCCTTGGTGATATTAATGATCAAATGCTTCGAGTGGGCCGTGATCGCTGTATCGATAATGGTGAACTAAAAGGACTCAGTTGGTGTCAGTGTGATGCTGAAACACTGCCCTATCCCTCAGAATCATTTGATCGCGTCACTATTGGTTTCGGCCTCCGGAATGTGACCAACAAAGATGCTGCACTCAGCGAAATGTACCGAATACTCAAGCCAGGTGGTAAAGCGCTGGTACTTGAGTTCTCAAAGCCAGTGTCAGCATCCCTCTCCCAGATCTACGACGTATATAGTTTCTCGGTATTGCCGGCGATGGGACAGTTAGTTGCCCAGGACAAGGAGTCGTATCAATACCTTGCCGAATCGATTCGCAAACATCCCGATCAAGACACTCTTGCTGACATGATGCGCTCAGCTGGTTTTGAATCTGTGGCCTATCAAAATTTGACCGGTGGAATCGTCGCCATTCATACAGGAGTCAAAACATGATTCCGCGGCTGATGCTAGCCGGACTAGTCGCCGCATCTGAACAAGCCATCAGTGCCGGTATGCGAGCGGCCGACATCCAGCCAGAACAACTGGCCCCAATGGTTGGCAAGGTATTAAAGCTTCGTGTGACTGATCTCGACCTGGATGTTTGGATTGTTTGTGGCGAAGACAGGTGGTGGCTAGCGACTGAATCACAAGAAACCGCCGATGTTGAGCTCTCTGGAACCCTGGGTAGCCTCGTAGAAACCGCGCGATCACTCACCCAACCCAACGCACCGCTGATATTTGAGGGTCTCGATATCCGCGGCAGTGTCGGTGTTCTGCAAACAATGCAAAAAACATTTCAGGCTATGGATTTGGATTGGGAAGATGCTGTGACAAAAGCGCTTGGTCCGATGCCCGCAGGTCTTTTGATCAAGACACTCAGAACAGCACGGGCACAATGGCTCACGAGCCGCGAATCACTCAAGCGTCAAACTGAAGAATTTTTACGTTCGGAACAAACGACATTAGTGACCGCCGATGCGTTTAATGACTCAGAAGCACGAGTGACATCACTTAATCGGCAAATTGATCGGCTCGATGCACGAATGAAACGACTCGAGGCACAACATGGGTAGCTCATTCCGCCTACTAAAAATTCTGCGAGTCTTATTCTCTGAACGAATAGACGAGTTACTCCCTCAGCCAAAACGTGGGACGTTGAAGGCTTTAACATGGTGTATTCCGTCAGTTCGAATGAAGCGAACTCGCGGTGAGCGTTTGCGCGATGCATTGCAAACTCTCGGGCCTGTGTTCGTTAAGTTTGGGCAAATGCTGTCAACTCGCAGAGATTTGCTACCGCCAGACATCGCAGGTCCACTCGCTGAACTTCAAGATCGTGTTAAACCATTCCCTGGCGAAGTCGCCAAATCAATCATTGAATCAGATTTGGGTTGCTCCGTTGATGATGTCTTTAGTGAATTTTCATCAGATGTCATGGCATCCGCCTCAGTCGCACAGGTTCATGCCGCGCGTCTCAAAACCGGCGAAGAAGTCATCGTCAAAGTCATTCGACCCGGTATCGAAAAAGTCATCGAAGAAGATCTGAAGTTGATGATGACCATCGCAAAGTTTGTCGAGAAGAACTTTGTCGATGGAAAACGCTTAAAGCTTGTTCAAGTCGTTTCCGACTACCGCATGACGATTCTCGATGAATTGGATTTAATGCGTGAGGCAGCAAATACAGCGTTAATTCGTCGTAATTTCGAGAGTTCTCCCATCTGTTACGTGCCAGAAATTTACTGGGACTACACCCGGCGTAATGTGATGGTTGAAGAACGGATCTATGGCATTCCGATCTCTCGCGTTGATGTTTTCAAAGAGAAAAAGGTCAACATGGAGAAACTGGCTGAGCGAGGAGTAGAAATTTTCTTCACTCAAGTATTCGATCACAGCTTTTTCCATGCAGATATGCATCCAGGAAATGTCTTTGTCGATATTTCAGATCCTGAAAACCCAGTTTATAAAGCGATCGATTTTGGAATTGTTGGCACACTTGATCCTGAGTCACAGGCGTATCTTGCACAAAACTTAATTGCGTTCTTTGATCGTGACTATCGGGCTGTTGCTGAACTGCATGTTGAGTCGGGTTGGGTTCCAAAAGACACCAATATCGGTGAATTCGAAAGTGCGATTCGCACAGTGTGTGAGCCAATTTTCCAAAAGCCTCTCGGGGAAATCAGTTTTGGTGTGCTTTTAATTCGTCTTTTTGAAGTCGCTCGACGATTCCAAATGGAGGTGCAGCCCCAACTCGTTCTATTACAAAAGACGCTTCTCAATATTGAAGGGCTTGGCCGAGAACTGTATCCAGAACTTGATCTCTGGAAAACTGGAAAGCCATTCCTCGAACGCTGGGTGAAGGAACGCCTCGGTCCAAAGGGAATCGTTGATTATGCCAAACGCAATATCTCTCGCTGGGCCGTACAATTCCCGTCGTTAACAAACACACTGCTATCAACACCAGACAGGCTCGAACGGCTTGAGTCGATTCAACTCCACCAGGCCGAGGCACTGAAGCACATTGGCCAAGAAGCAAAAAGGCGACGGCTCACAGGGCACCTAAGCACCCTCCTTGGCGTGAGCGGTTTGGCGGTTGCCGGAGCTGCATTAATTGCAGAACATGATTGGCTTGCCGGGCATTGGCCATTCGCTATTGCTGCGCTATCCCTGGTTCTTCTGATGAGGCGCTAATGATCGAATTCAAGGACGAAAAGGCTCGCCAACAATTACTCGATGCAGTTCGATTCAACGCAGATGGTTTGGTTTGCGCAATAGCACAAGATCATCACTCAAAAGAGATTTTGATGGTCGCATGGATGAACCGCGAGGCACTCGATGAGACGTTACATACTGGTAAAGTCGTTTATTATTCGCGTTCGCGCCAGGCACTATGGCGCAAAGGCGAGTCCTCTGGTCAAACACAGCAATTAGTCGATATTCGGATTGATTGCGACAAGGATGCCGTGCTTTTAGGTATTCTGCAGACAGGCGTAGCTTGCCATACCGGAAGACGGTCATGCTTCTCTTGGGCGCCTACAGCGCATGGTGACTGGGAAGCTGTTGCGCCCGTCGAGATCGATCCAAACACCCTATATGGAGGCAACACATGACGGTAATTGAAGTCTTAGAAGACATGCTTGCTGAACGTCGTTTTGGAGATCCAGAAAAATCGTACGTCTCCAAGTTGCATCATAAGGGTCTTGACCACATCTTAAAGAAAGTGGGTGAAGAATCGACTGAGGTCGTAATGGCTGCAAAAGATGCAGCACGCTCAAAGAATAACGAGGATGTCATTCACGAAGTGGCCGATTTATGGTTTCACACTTTGGTGCTTCTGTCCCATTTGGAAGAACCACCAAGTGCGGTGCTAGCGGAACTCGAACGCCGATTGGGTGTCAGCGGCCTCGTGGAAAAGGCAAACCGGGGGAATCACGATGACTGATTGTCTATTTTGCAAGATTCGCGACGGCGAAATACCTGCAGATATCATCTATAAAGATGACGACTGCTTAGCATTTCGTGATATTAATCCTAAGGCGCCGGTACATTTTTTGGTGATTCCGCGTCGCCACATTGAAAATTTATTCGACACAACACCCTCTGATGAAGGCTTGTTAGGACGAATCCAGTTAAAGATTCCGCAGATCGCAAAGGAACAAGGGCTGGATTCAGGATTCAGAACGGTGTTGAATACGGGGCCCGGAGGTCATCAAGAGGTGTATCACATGCACTATCATGTCCTCGGGGGCGGCCCGTTTACTGGCTTTAATTAACAACACATAAAACAATAGGAGCCCCTTATGGGAATTGGTGGTATCAGCATTTGGCAGTTACTGATTATCTTGGCCATCGTGATCATGATCTTTGGTACCAAAAAATTAAAATCTCTTGGCTCAGACCTCGGTAGTGCGGTGAAGGGTTTCCGTCAGTCAGTCACTGACAAAACTGAAGGCAAAGAGGCAGAAGAGACTGCACAGGCCTCAGAAGAGAGTACTGTTCAGCAGAACGAATCAACTGAAACGCAACAGACTGAAGCAAAAGAGAAAGTCTAAGTGTTTGATATTGGTGCGACTGAGCTTCTGCTAGTCGCCATCATCGGTTTGGTCGTCGTCGGTCCAGAGCGTCTCCCTCGTCTTGCACGAACGGTGGGCTTGTGGGTCAAAAAATTGCGCGGCCAAGTGTCATCGATTCAAAAAGATATCAATCGCGAGCTCGAGCTCGAGGATTTGAAGCGTCAACTCGAAGCGCGTGGCGGTGGATTGAAGATGGAAGACATCACCGGTGATGATCCTCTAGGCCTCAACCAGTCAACAACGAATACATCGACGGAAAAGAATGAGCGATCCAAGCCTGAATGATCAGCCACTGATCGCCCACCTGATTGAATTGAGAGACCGACTAATTCGTATCTTGGTCGTGATTCTTATTTTCTTCTTGGGCTTTATCGCCTTCGCAAACGACCTCTACGCCTATCTTGCAGACCCGTTGCAATCTCTCTTGCCTGAAGGCGCCTCCATGATTGCGACACAGGTCGCATCTCCGTTTCTCGCTCCATTCAAGCTCGCGCTATATCTCAGCATTTATTGTGGCGCCCCAATGATCTTGTACCAGCTCTGGGGATTTATAGCGCCCGGGCTTTACGACAATGAAAAGAAGATCGCGGGACCACTACTTATCTCAAGTATTTTCCTATTTTATGCAGGGATGGCGTTTGCCTACTTCGTTGTCTTCCCATTGGTTTTTGGATTTTTCACGACTGTAGGCCCAACAGGCGTCACTGTCATGACTGACATCGACGCCTACCTATCATTTGTTTTAAAACTATTTCTTGCCTTCGGACTCGCTTTTGAAATTCCGGTCGCAACAATGCTTCTGATCAAGGCAGGAATCGCATCCCCTGAATCATTAAAAGAGAAGCGTCCATATGTGTTCATCGGGTGTTTCGTTGTTGGCATGCTAGTCACACCCCCCGACATGATTAGCCAAACCTTGCTCGCAGTTCCAATGTGGCTTTTGTTTGAAGTGGGATTGATCGGAGCAAAATTCCTAGGCTCTCCGCGACCGAAGCCAGAGGACTCAGAGGAAGACGAGCCATTTGCTCCTGATGAGCCGCAAGCTGTTGCAGTGATCGAAAATGAAGCCTCTGACGATGATTCAAAAAGTGACGAGATTGATGAATTTGATCTGTATGCACCGGTTAAGAGCGATGAAAACGACTCACCGATCATCGAAGAGCTTGATAAGCCTGAGTCACTCGATGACCAGGATTCTGACGTGGGGCCGCCGAAGCCACCTAAAACTTAATTAGAGATGGCCGTACAGCGCGGCCATCTCCTGAGTCGCCTGACACAACCCTTCAGCCATTTGTGGTCCAAACGCACAATGCCCAGCATGATCGAGAATTCTGAGTTTGAGATTCGGGTATAGCGCTTTCAAATCACGAGCGTTACGCACAGGGCAGACATGATCATTTAAGCCATGCAGCAAAAACATCGGAATTGATGTCAGCTCGCTGTGGGGAAGATCGAAGATACCAGCCTTCAGGAAACAGCCCTGGCTCAAATAGTGATGCTCAACCTGTGCACTACAGAGTTCACGCCTTGGTGATGTTTCACCAGTTTGGTTTGCTTGTGAGTCGCACGTCGAGAGCCTGTGTTCCCATAAATTCCATGCACGAGCTGCCTGTAACCTGGTGAATTCATCATCGGCATTCAAAAGTTCACGATAGCCATCAAATACAGTCTTCAGCGTCAGTTGGTCCCTCTGAATTGGGGCTATGAAGTCAGACCAGGCCGCTGGATAGATGGTTGCAGCACCGCCTCCGTACAACCACTCCAAATTCTCGTTGGTGCTTAAGAAAATACCGCGTAGAACCAGCCCGAGGCATCGACTGGGATGTTCCATGGCATAAAGTATTGCCAGTGTTGCGCCCCAAGAGCCCCCAAAGAGAACATACCGCGCGAGAGCAAAATGCGCCGTAATTAGATCAAGGTCAGCAATCAGATCATCGGTGGTGTTTGCCGAAAGCAAGCCTTTTGGTTCAGAACGGCCGCAGCCACGCTGATCAAAGCACACAATTCGATAGATATCAGGGTCGAAAAATCTGGGCATCAAAGGTGATGTGCCGGCTCCGGGACCGCCATGCAGGCAGATGACAGGAAGACCGTTGGGATTACCAAAACATGAGACCCAGAGTCGGTGATGACCATCTGCTGTGGTCAACACCTCTTCAAGATATGGCTTTATTTCAGGATATAGCCTGTGCATACGCCCCCTAATGGGGCGGCATGCACTCCTAGCTTGCCGCCTTTGAACGACCCGCGCGCTTGCGGTCGGACTCTTTGAGTAGTTTCTTACGAAGTCGAATATGATTCGGTGTAACTTCGACAAGCTCATCATCATCAATGAATTCAAGAGCAGACTCAAGAGTCATCTTGATTGCCGGCGTAAGGATCAGGTTCTCATCAGTTCCCGCTGCGCGGATATTGGTCAGCTGCTTACCCTTCACTGGGTTCACCGGGAGATCGTTATCACGCGCATGGATGCCGAGAAGCATCCCTTCATAAACATCTACACCAGGACCCACCATCAAACGGCCACGGTCTTGGAGGTTATAGAGCGAGTATGCAGTCGTTGCGCCATCGGTCATCGAAACGAGCACACCATTAATTCGGTTACCCAAATCGCCTGCCTTCACCGGTCCATAATGATCGAAAACATGGCTCATTATGCCGGTCCCAGACGTCATGGTCAGGAATTGAGAGCGGAAACCAATCAACCCACGTGCAGCAATAATGTACTCAAGTCGTAAACGTCCTTGTCCATCCGGCTCCATGTTTTTCATATCACCTTTACGGAGGCCCATCGCTTCCATCACAGCACCTTGATGCTGATCTTCAATATCGATTACGACGTATTCAAATGGCTCTTCTTTGACGCCATCGACTTCTCGAACAATCACTTCAGGTCGAGACACACCCAGCTCAAAACCCTCACGACGCATTGATTCGATCAACACTGACAAATGTAGCTCGCCTCGACCGGAGACCACGAATTTATCCGGCGAATCACCTTGTTCGACACGGAGTGCCACGTTATGAATCAACTCTCGATCCAAACGATCTTTAATATTGCGTGACGTCACGTACTTACCGTCTTTACCCGCAAATGGGCTGTCATTCACTTGGAATGTCATACTGACGGTAGGTTCATCAACAGTCAGCGGAGGCAATCCTTCCGGCGCCTCCGTCGAACAAATTGTGTCTGAAATCGAGAGCGGATCGAGGCCTGTAATACAGACAATGTCGCCAGCTGTTGCTGATTGCTGTTCAATCCGTTCCAGACCGAGATAGCCAAGAATTTGCAGGACCTTGCCATTCCGTGTGCCGCCATCGCGATCAACCACAGTGACCTGTTGATTCCGCTTTAACTGACCACGACGAATGCGTCCAACACCAATCACACCCTGGAACGAGTTGTAATCAAGCGCAGAAATTTGCAGTTGTAGTGGACCGTCAAGATCAACCTCTGGTGCAGGACAATGGTCAACAATTGCTTGTAGGATTGGCTCCATACTCTCGACTAACTGATCTGGTTCAGGACCCGATAGTCCGTTAATGGCAGAACAATAAACAATTGGAAAATCAAGCTGGTCATCTGTCGCACCGAGCTGGTCAAACAGGTCAAACACTTTATCAATTGCACCGTGTGGATCCGCACCAACTTTATCGACTTTATTGACGATGACGATTGGCTTCAGTCCTTGATTAAATGCTTTTTGGGTCACAAACCGTGTTTGAGGCATTGGGCCCTCGGCTGCATCAACAACCAAAAGTACGGCGTCTACCATCGATAAGACGCGCTCCACTTCACCACCGAAGTCAGCGTGACCTGGCGTATCTACAACGTTAATGCGGTAGTCATTCCAATTAAGACCAGTGTTTTTCGCGAGAATCGTAATTCCGCGCTCTTTTTCCTGGTCATTTGAGTCCATCACGCGTTCGTTTTGGATCTCTTTCCTGTCGAGAGTGCCTG
>CAJXTO010000026.1 GCA_913061245.1 uncultured Oceanospirillales bacterium | reverse complement strand
CGAAGTGCGACGTCAAAGGGCTCGTTGTCTTTAATTTTTACCGCAGGCATTAAAAAGCACCTATCCTTAAATTAAACTATGTTTGAATTTGGTATCCCCACTCGGGGCGCGAGAGAATACCAGTGTCTGGAGAAAAAGGGAACCAAATGCGTGTCTTAGGTATAGAAACTTCATGCGATGAGACTGGGGTTGCGATTTATAGTAACCAAGACGGGCTCATGGCACATAGAGTCCATAGCCAAATCGATGTGCATGCCCACTACGGGGGTGTCGTTCCCGAGCTCGCCTCACGTGATCATGTTCGGTACCTCCGCCCGTTGGTTGACGAAACAGTGACTGCATCAGGTTTGAAGTTGGCTGATATCGATGCTGTTGCTTATACGACTGGGCCGGGTCTTTTGGGCGCCTTGTTGGTTGGGTCCACTTTCGCCAAATCCCTTGCGTTTTCGCTAGATCGCCCAGCGCTTGGTATTCACCACATGGAAGGGCATTTGCTGGCCCCTTTGATGGAGACACCTGATCTTCCGACCCCATTTGTTGCCTTATTGGTCAGCGGAGGACACTCGCAGTTGATTTTGGTTCGAGGCATTGGTGATTACGAATTATTGGGTACGACACTTGATGATGCCGCAGGTGAGGCCTTTGACAAAACGGCGAAATTGCTCGAATTAGGTTACCCAGGTGGTCCAAAAATAGCGGCTTTGGCTGACGCTGGTGATGCAGCCCGGTTTCGCTTTGCGCGTCCGATGACAGATCGCCCTGGATGTGATTTCAGCTTTTCAGGATTAAAAACCCAAGTGCTAACAGAAGCACGCCGTTTGGTGAAATCAGACCAGCTCGATGAACAAGCAAAAGCCGATTTGGCAGCGAGCTTCCAACAGGCGGTTGTCGATACTCTGGTGATCAAGTGCGAACGAGCGATTGCTGAAACCGGTGCTCGGGCTCTAGTGATGTCGGGTGGTGTGAGTGCTAATCGATTACTGCGACAATCGTTGAAGTCGCTTGAGTCGACTGGGATACAAGTTGCCTACCCGGCACCTGAATTCTGTACAGATAACGGCGCGATGATTGCCTTTGCAGGCCTGATGCGGTTAAGTCATGGTCAGAAAGATTCTTCGCTTGCGATGACGATTCGTCCGCGTTGGCCCTTAAGTGAACTACCCAAGGTGTCGTAATGGATACGATGTATGTTTCAAGACTCCCGCTTCTTTCTCTGATCGGTGTGTACTTGCATGAAAAAGAGAATCCGCAGCCTTTATATTTAGATTTGGCTATCAAGCTATCGTTATCTGAGGCCGCAGCATCAGATGATTTAGAAGATACGCTCGACTACGCCGCGCTGTGCCACGACATCCAAGCGGCCGCTGCGAGAGAGCACTGTAATCTCATCGAGAGACGCCTGACGGATCTGCTAGAAATTGTCTTATGGGACGATCGGGTGGTTGAAGTGACTGGTCGACTTTATAAGCCTGGGGCCGTACCGGGCGCTGAAATCTCGGTCGAGAGAACGCTCAGACGTTCAGCATAGATCGCATCGCCAAGAGCCTTGCCGCTCAGTCCTTGTTCGCTCAATTTGTCCACTGAGACGTGTCGAACTCGCTCGCGAATTTCGAGCCAGCGTCTAAACGGAACCTTGATTTGATTCGATTGATCGAACTCAATCAACAATCGATCAAGATCCGTGTCTGGTGGGTTCCCTCTTAACCATCCGAGTTGTCCGAAAACATCAAGGCATCGTTTGGCATCTTCAAATGGGAGGTCTTTTAATCGAGTAACAGCTTTCAAAAACGCGATGCGCTTATTGGTTAATCGAAATTCTTTTGCATAGTGTTCGATGCATTCAATTGTCGGTCGATTCAATATCATCCATTCAGCAAGACGCGCGTCAGCCGATTGGCACATAAACTGGTCTGGCGTGATGCTCAGAGCGGGAGCGAGCACATCGGTAATACCGAGATGATTGATGTGTTGAAGCCCCAATTCCGGGCAACTTGATGCGAGCGTTTTATCGAGTTCAACAATGATGCGTTCCACTGAGAGTTCAGCCAAAGTTGAAGACATCGCCCGCATGATTGATTCGGTCTCGGGTGCGATATGAAACTTAAATCTGCCGAGTTGCCCAAGGAACCTTATGCCACGGAGAACTCTTAGAGGGTCTTCTGTAAATGCATCTGAGACGTGGCGCAATTGTCGAGTCTTGAGATCGTTTTGGCCGTCGTATGGATCGATCAAATCACCTGTGCGTGACAAGGCCATTGCATTGATTGTGAAATCGCGGCGAAGAAGATCCATTTCGAGTGTGACAGAGGGATCAGCATAGACCGCAAAACCAGTGTGTCCTTGATGTGTTTTTCGTTCTGTTCGAGCAAGCGCGATCTCAACATGGCTTTTTGGATGCAAAAACACAGGAAAATCTTGCCCAACTTGCTGGAAGCCGAGGTTGAGAAAAGTATCTGGAGTGGCGCCTACCGCAACAAAATCCACATCTTTAGGAGTGAGTCCAAGTAGTGAATCACGTACTGCTCCCCCAACAACATAGATCTCTAATCCATCAAGATCGACCCCTTTGAGTGGGGCGAAAAGGCGTGTTAAATCAAACACCAGAGGCCACCTGTATCAATTGACGGTCATCGAGTCGTATCGCAGTGAGGTAGCCGCCCCAGACGCAGCCAGTATCCAGAGCGACGACATTTGAGTCATTTTTACGACCATTCAAGGTCGCCCAATGGCCAAATAGGATTTGCCGGTCCACGGTGACTCTTTTTGGGGTGTCCATCCATGCGCACAAATTCTTTGGGGCAAGCTCAGGCGCATCTTTGCAATTGAAATCGAGTGCAAGGGACTTCTGGTCGACAAACCGCATCCGTGTACAGGCATTGATTAAAAAGCGTGCCTTCTCATCTTCGGTTGTTGCTTGATCGAAATGGGCTGGCGTATTGCCATACATCGATCGAAGTGATTTGACCCAGTCATCAGCAGATAGTCTTTGATGGACGAGCTCGAGTTCGGTGAGAAGAGTGTCTCGATCAAATTGCGGCCAAACGCCAGCATGAATGACTAACGCGTTATGTTCTGGAAGATCTTTTGCCAGAGGACATTGGCGATACCATTCGATGACATCGGCACAGATTGGCGAATCGAGAAGTGGTTGAGTTTTATCTTTCGGTTTGGCTTCTCGAATGCCTGATGCAACAGCCAAGAAATTGAGATCATGATTCCCAAGAACTGCTGAGCAAGCATTCTGATGATCAAGCACCCACTGCATCACGGCTTCTGAATCTTCGCCACGGGCAATTAAATCACCGGCGAAAATCATGTGGTCCTTCTGCGGGTTGAAGGCGAGTGTCGCTAACAATCTCTGATAAGCGCCCCAACACCCTTGAACATCACCGACCACATAGGTCGCCATCAGTGAAGAGCTCCAGGATTGAGGAGAGTGAATACTGGGATCTTGGCTTTAAATATCTCGCCATCTGAGGCAACCATTTCAAAATAGCCCTCCATGGTGCCGATCGCAGTCTCAAGAATTGCTCCCGATGTATATGTAAATTCGTCTCCTGGAACGATTGTTGGCTGTTCTCCCACAACACCGTCACCGTGGACTTCGCGAATACCCCCTTCACCGTCTGTGATCTTCCAGTAGCGATGTAACAACTGCGCCGGCAGGGTGCCGTTATTTGCGATTCTGACCGTATAGGTAAAAACGAAACGGCTATCTAATGGATTGGATTGCGCCTCGATATAGGTTGCTTGCGCATTCACGTCGACTTGATATCGCAAATCCTGCATTACGCCTTCCCCTCTCTACGGCCCAAATAGTTGCCTAATTCAACATAAGTTTCCACAGACAATCGTTCAGGTCGATCCTGTGGGTTGATACCGAGCGCCTCGAATTCATCCAAGCTAACAATATCCTTTAAATTATTCCTGAGGGTTTTGCGGCGCTGACTGAACGCTTGTCGAACCACGTGAGTCAAGGCATCCATTGACTCAATTAAGGCGCGTTTGTTTCCGTCGGGAATGATTCGAATGACACCAGAATCAACTTTTGGTGGAGGCGCAAAACTCTCAGGTGGCACATCAATAAGGGGTTCCACGCGCGCAGTCGCCTGAATCATGACGCCCAAGCGCCCATAGGCTGATTCACCAGGTGCCGCAGCAATCCGATTAACGACTTCTTTTTGGAGCATCACATGGATGTCTTGAATCTGATCACCCAGTTCTAATAGTTTGAAGAGTAATGGTGTTGAGATGTTGTAAGGCAGATTGCCCACGATCCTCAAAGGACTGCTTAACTGTCCGAAGTCGACTTTAAGCACATCTTCATTGAGGAGGCGACATCGCTCCGGAGATTTGCTAACAAAACTCGCTAATAACCCAGGGACAAGATCTCGATCCAACTCGATTAAGGTGAGATCACACTGTGATGCGTACAAGCCTTCAGTGATTGCGCCATGACCTGGACCGATTTCAACAACCGCATCAGAGGTCGATGCGTTGATCGATGCTAAAATCGCATCAATAACGCGGCCATCAATCAAAAAGTTTTGACCGAACCGTTTGCGTGCTGATCTAGCGAGTTCTTTGGACACTTTGGTTCCTATATAAAAAGATCAGTGTACCTGACTCGTGGATTTTTTAGGCGATCGGGGTGGTGAGGCGATTCGCTTCTCGGATTGCTGCGACCAGGCCTCCGGTGCTCGCTAAGCCTTTACCGGCCAAATTCAATGCTGTGCCGTGATCGACGCTGGTACGGACGATAGGGAGCCCAAGTGTTATGTTGACGGAGTCTCCAAACCCTTGGTACTTCACCACAGGAAGGCCCTGGTCGTGATACATCGCAATATGGCAATCAGCCTGGGCGCGCATGTCCGGTGTGAATGCAGTATCAGCTGGCACAGGTCCTTCAATATGGACGTTCGGATGCCGAGTTCTTAATGATTCAAGCGCAGGCCGGATGATCTCGATTTCTTCTCGTCCAAGGTGTCCATCCTCTCCTGCGTGAGGGTTAAGTCCCAGCACATGAATCCGAGGATGCGGCATTTGAAACACGTCACTGAACGCCTTGATCACAATGCCCGTGACTGTCTCAATTCGTTCTTGTGTGATGGCGCTGGGTACTTCAGCGAGTGGCAGGTGGGTTGTGACCAATGCGACGCGACAATCTGTTGATGCGAGCATCATCACGACCTCAGAGAGACCATAAAAGTCTCTGAGGAATTCCGTATGTCCAGTGAAGGAACTGAACCCACCATCGCGAATTGTCGCTTTGTTCAATGGTCCTGTTACCAGGGCGCGGAAACGTTTTGCTTGGATGCCGTGAAGTACGTGCTCAATCGACTGAAGGCAGTATCCAGCGTTAATCGGGTCAGAAATTCCCGGTTGGTTGGCTGGATCGGCTGCAGCAATCGGATCAACGTAGATGATTCCTTGTGTGCGTTCTGGATTGTAGTGATCCGCATCCATGATGCTGACAGGGAGGCCCAAGATCTCTGAGCGGCGTTTGATGATTTCAGGATCTGCGATGACAACCCCTTCGAGCTCGCCATCAATGGCCGCTTGGATACAGAGATCAGGACCGATACCGCCAGGGTCACCTGGCGTGATGGCAAGGGGAATCATGACTTCAGTTCGACAAACGCATCCGCGCGAACTTGACGGAGCCAAGAGTCGAGTTCTTGTGAAAACTTGCGTTCAGTTAGAATGCGGCGTGCTCGATTCTTCATTTGTTCCTCAGAGATATCTGACTCACGAGTCTCTAGCACTTCGATCAAATGAAATCCGAAACGGCTCCGACTCACTTGGCTCAAGGTGTTCAATGGAAGTTTCGTCATAACCGAGGCAAAACCGGGGACCAATTGATCCGCGCGAACCCAACCTAAATCACCGCCTTTCGCAGCACTTAATGGATCTTCAGAGAACCGACGCGCAAGCTCAGCGAAATCAGCACCACCCTCTAATTCACGACGGACATTTTGAGCAAGCTCTTCCGCTTTTTCTGGCGAGCGAACAGCATCTGGCTTGATCAGAATGTGGCGTGCTTTGTATTCGGTCACGACAACTGATTGATCACCTCGACGATCTCTAACAGCGATCAGGTGAAATCCCCCTGGTGATCGAATCGGGCCAATCAATGTATTCTTTTTTGCTTCATTAAGAGCATCAGCAAAGACTGGATTGAGCTCTAATATGTTTCTCCATCCAAGATCACCACCCTGACTCGCTTCAGGCGCATCTGAATAGCGAACAGCCATCTGTCCAAATGGTGCACCTTGCAGGAGCGCATCGCGGATTGATACAGCTTTTTGTTCGGCTTGCTGAATCACTTCAGGGCTTGGACGGTTAGGGAGACCAACAACGATCTGGCTCAGAAGAAGTTCAGGTGCTGTACTGATCTGGCCACCAGTTGTTTCCATGAAACGCTCAAGTTCTGAATCGCTGATGCGAATCCGACTGCGTACTTCACGATCACGAATTGCGTTAATCAAAAGCTCCCGGCGAATTTGTTCACGGAATACGGTGAAGCTCTTGCCTTCAGACTCAATTGCGTTTTTCAGTCCGAGCAGGTCGGTATCTCGGTTCTTGGCGATTTGGAGTAGCGTTTCGTTGACGCGTGCGTCATCAATCTGCAGTCCGCGACGTTTTGCGACTTCGACTTGGGCTTGCTCAAGAATTAAGCGCTCAAGCACTTGTTGGCGCAATTCATCGTTGATCTCGATGGCGTTGCCACGTGATTCGGCTTGTGTTTTCAGATCGTTCAGTCGCGTCTCGACGTCACTCGACAGAACGATGCCCGAATCAACAACGGCCACAATTTTGTCAATCACTCGCGCTTCAGCAGTCCCCAATAGACCGCTGAAAACGAGAGCGGAGAATGCAAACTTAATACCGAGCTTCAGAGAGTTCATAACCTTCCAATAAACGTTCCATGATTGAAGAAGCTCCGCGACCTAAGACGCCGAGTCCTTTGAGTTCGACTTGTAATTTTACTGAGTGTCCGCCATTGGTTGCTGTGACTTGGTCACGCTCATAGGCATGAACCATTGCAGCACGCCAACAGCAGCTTTCGTACTCAATGCCAACAACTTGGTTGACCCGCTCTTCCGTATTCGGTTCCCACTGCAGACCTGCGAGGAAGCGCCAATCTTGACCAACTTGATTTGAGACGTAGAGGTCCGTACGAGTTGCGGCATCATTGTCCCAAACAATACGTTGCGTGACGTAATCTGTGTCTGATGTCCGATACTTAAATTCGTTTGTCGCAGTATCCATGGTCTCGCCATCAGCTACGGACGAGAAGCGCGTATTCCAGTTAAAGGATTCAGCAAGACGTGCAGTTGACTCAACGACCAAAGGTCCTTGATCGGTGGTTTCTGGATCGCCGGACAAGGTCACACCGCGATCTTGAAGGAAAATAGTGCGACCAGCGGTCACGCGATATGTTTCGATACCATTCGAATTGATCCCGCGAGAAGTAAGTGATAATGCGATTTCTCGAGTATCGCCGACGAAGTCACCGCCAGAGATCGGGTTATCTAAAAAGATCTGACTTACCGTATCTGTTTCGTTGGCTGTGTCGGGAGTATCGAATTTTACAACGGTTGGATCCTCATTCGGTTCACGAACCAAAAGCTTCGCACGCGGGATAATCTCGTGAAGTGAGCCGTTTTCCCCGAACTTCTCAAAATTGAGGCTGCCATCGAGGGACGCACCATAGGTGAAATACGCGTTATCTTGCGTTGTTGTACCCGTGGTTGCTTCTGACCAACGAGCAAATCCTAGGGCAGCTGGAGTCAGCGAGCCGAAAGCACGCGACATTGGATATTCAGCTTTTAAATCTGATGAAAGACGGCGTCCTTCCGATGGATCCGAGCTGGTTAGCCCAGTCGTTGTCCGTGTGAATTCAGTCGCATCACCCGAAACAAAGAGATTCCAGTTTTCACCGTATTCGGCCCAAGATGCAGTCAACTGCGGCTGTCTCGAAAACTTGACGGCTGAGCCAGTGACAGAGGGATCAACGACATCGATCCGGTCGACGAGCCATCCAGCGCTCCAATTATCACCACGGACTGTTGCTCCAATGGAGGACGTCAACTGTTGCTTATCTGAAAGATCAGCGAAGTTATCCAGATCATCCTGATAGGTACCATCGGATGCATCTTCATATGTCATGTTCCAGATCACAGCCTTTGATGGGTCACTTGTCAGCGTCAGTTTTGAAATATGACGGTCTGTTCCTGTCACCTTGTCGTCGGGTAATTGTTCGGTTTTAGCTTCAAAGAGACTAAAGTCTTCGAACAGATATCGACCATGTAGGCCAAGTGCGGTACCTCGCGCTGACATAAATCGAGGCTGAATCAGTAGGTCGTAATTTGGCGCGAGGTTCCAATAAAACGGAGTCACAATTTCCGTTCCAGATGTTGAGCCCAGTGAGTAACTTGGGAACAGGAAACCAGTTAGGCGCCTGTCATCCAGAGGGAATCCAAGAGCAGGTGTGTAAAACACAGGAATTTCTTTCACGCGAACAACAACATTATTTGCCCAGCCACGACCAGATGATTGATTCAAATAAATTTGCTTGGCCTGTAAATCCCAGGAATTCACGCCTGGTGCACAAAATGTAATGGTTCCATTAACCACGCGAATATCACCGTTCGGAGCTCCGATCGCGAACTCTGAGTCACCTCGCAACCGATTTTGGTGCGTTACAAACGATGAGTTTTTGAGATCAAAGGCGTTAGTTCGCACGTTCACCGAGGCGGTATCGCCAATCAGAAGGGTATTTGGCCGCCGAATCTTGACGTTCCCTTCAGCATCACCATCGCCTGTTGAATTTAAAAATGAAACACGATCAGCTTCGAGCTGGAAATCATTGCGGGTAATAAATGCATTACCACTCAAAATGACACGATCATTCCCGTCGTAATCTGTGTTTTCTGCTTCAGCATTTAAATCATCACCGGGCGATCCTTCGACCAGTGGAGGGCTGTAATATCCTTGGCACAGATAGGTTCCAGAGGTGTCGACGACCCAGTCAGTTGCAGCGGCAGTCTGTCCCTCGCCGTAGGCGACACCTGAGCTCATTGCCAGCACACTGAGTGCGATTGATCGAGGTAATGTTAGATGATTCATAGATTCACTTTCAGAACTGAAACAGGATCATAGTTGAGTCTGATGCATGTTGCCTAGGCCTTAGGGTGCTTGGTTGCATAAACAATGATATGTTTTCGCACCTTTCTACCGTTGGAACCCTAGGGTATGCAGGCTTATCTTTTCGATTTTGATGGCACTTTAGTTGACAGTGCGCCCGATCTGACTCGTGCGCTGGATCTTGCATTGAATAGAGCTGGACTTCCAGGTGTTGGGCTTGATCTCGGAAAACAAATGGTTGGTCATGGTGCCGGTAAATTAGTCGAGCGTGCGGTACAGCATGTGACAAATGATCAAACTGTCACGATGGAGTCGCCGTTATGCCGGCTTTTGCTCTCTGTGTTCCTTGAGGAGTATGAACCAATTTGCGCTGAGACCTCCGTGTTGTATCCAGGTGCAATGAATCTGATCGAGATACTCAAGAGCCAAGGAAAACAAGTGGGTCTAGTTACAAATAAGCCAAGGCGCTTTGTTGAATTGATGCTGCCAGCCTTTGACCTTCATGATGCATTTGACAGTATCGTCGCTGGTGATGATTTGCCGACGAAAAAGCCGGAACCTGATATGGTGCACAAAGCACTCTCTGACTTGGACAGGGCTCCTCACGAGGCTTGCCTCGTCGGCGACAGCAAAGCAGATTTGGGGGCGGCTAAGGCAGCGGGTGTTGCTTCAATTTTAGTCAGCTTTGGATACGCTGGGGATTTAAACGTACACGACTGCGGAGCAGATCGTGTCATACATGATTTGATGGAATTACTTGGTAATGACGCCTGAACAATTTGATCGGTATCGGGAGCTCGATTTAACACGTGTTCCCGTCGCAGTGAAGCGACTAGCGGATATGGAAACACCATTATCCTGCTATCTGAAACTTGCCGATCGGCCTTGGTCCTATTTATTGGAGTCTGTGACAGGTGGCGAGACCTGGGGTCGTTATTCGTGTATCGGGCTTCCGTCACGAGAGCGAATTGAAGTCAGCGGACCTCGAATTACTCGCTTCGAGCGTGATGAAGTCGTAGAAATTATTGAATCAGATGATCCATTAACGTGGATTGCGGATTATCAGGTACGTCTGGGTGAAACCCCGTCATGGGTCATTGAAGAGTTGGACCTGCCGAAATTCACAGGTGGTTTGGTTGGGTATTTTGGTTATGACACGATTCAGTATGTGGAGCCGCGTGTTGCCAAGACGCTTCCTGAAAATGACCCGATTGGTTCCCCAGATATTATTTTGATGCGGTCTGATGATGTTGTCGTTTTTGACAATTTATCAGGGATGCTGACCTTGATTACGCACGCAAACCCACAAGAAGCAGGGGCTTATGAGGCAGCGTGTGAGCGCTTAGATGATATGTTGGATGATCTCGCATCAGCGATGGATCCATCCGCGTTTTATCCAACAGAGCACGAACCAATTACCGAAGCTGATTATCAATACAGTCTTGAAAAAGATGCATTTAAAAATGCAGTCAAGGAAGTGAAAGAGTACATCCAAGCTGGCGATGTGATGCAGACAGTACTCAGTCAGCGAATTTCTGTTCCTTATGCAGAAAGTCCATTAGCGCTCTATCGCGCATTACGCGTCTTAAATCCGTCACCTTATATGTATTTTTTAAACTTGGATGACACGCACATTGTCGGGTCGTCACCAGAGATTCTGGCGCGTCTTGAAGATGGTCATGTGTCAGTGCGTCCGATTGCTGGCACGCGACCACGTGGCAAAACGCAAGAAGAAGATGTGGCGCTCGAAAACGAGTTGTTGGCAGATCCAAAAGAAATCAGTGAACACTTAATGTTGATCGACTTGGGCCGCAATGATGTTGGTCGAGTCGCTGAAATTGGTTCGGTTGAACTGACTGATAACATGGTTGTGGAGCGCTATTCCCATGTGATGCACATCGTGAGTCATGTGGAAGGCAAAGTACGTCCTGATGTCAGCGCGTTGGATGTGCTGAAAGCGTGTCTGCCGGCTGGAACATTGTCAGGAGCTCCGAAGGTGCGAGCGATGGAACTGATCAATCAGTTCGAACCTGTCCGCCGAGGAATTTACGGGGGCGCTGTCGGGTATCTCGGTTGGTCAGGCAATATGGATACTGCAATTGCAATCCGAACTGCCGTGATCAAAGGCGGCATGATGCATATTCAGGCGGGTGCTGGTTTGGTTGCTGATTCAGTCCCGCAGTCTGAGTGGATGGAAACATTAAATAAGGGGCGGGCGGTGATTCGAGCTGCGAATGCTGCATTAACAGGATTTAAGGATCTCAAAGGTCCGATGGTGAGGAGCTAAACGATGTTATTAATGATCGATAATTACGATAGCTTCACCTATAACCTCGTTCAGTACTTCGGAGAACTCGGTGAGTCAGTGACGACGATCCGAAATGACCAGGCGACGCTTGATGAACTCATCGCACTTGAGCCTGATCATGTTGTGGTTAGTCCGGGCCCCTGCGATCCGGATCAAGCTGGAATTAGCCTTCAAGTCATCGAGTACTTTTCAGGAAAAGTTCCTCTGCTTGGTGTGTGCTTGGGTCACCAAGCAATCGGGCAAGCATTTGGTGGGAAAATCATTCGCGCTCCTCAAGTCATGCATGGCAAAACGAGCCCGATTCATCATGATGGACAAGGTGTCTTTTTAGGGCTGAATCAGCCTTTGGTACAGACGCGTTACCACTCGCTCGTGATTGATCCTGCGACCGTTCCTGATTGCCTTGAGGTCACCGCGTGGAGTCACGATGAGTTGGATGAGCCTGAAGCAATTATGGGCGTTCGTCATAAAACATTGACGGTTGAGGGTGTGCAGTTCCATCCTGAATCCATCGCAAGTCAACAAGGTCACGAGTTACTCCGGAACTTCCTGACCGTCAGAGGGGGAGAATGGTCATGACCATCCAGGAAGCAATCGCAGCTGTTTGCGCCAAACGCGATTTATACGCCGAAGAAATGATTGCTGTGATGCGTTTAATCATGACCGGTGAGGCGACTGATGCGCAAATCGGAGCGCTCTTGATGGGTCTTCGAATGAAAGGTGAAACCATCGATGAGATCGTTGGTGCTGCCAGTGTCATGCGTGAGTTGTCACACAAAGTCGATGTGCCACAGGAATTCTTGGTGGATACCTGTGGGACAGGTGGCGATGGTGCAAATATATTTAACGTATCTACGGCTTCAGCTTTTGTTGTGGCTGCCGCGGGTGGTCGAGTTGCGAAACATGGTAATCGGTCGGTCTCTTCTAAATCAGGGTCAGCGGATGTGCTTGAAGCGGCAGGTGTCCGTTTAGATCTCGATGCCAGTCAAGTGAAAACCTGTATTGAGACGCTTGGCGTTGGGTTTATGTTTGCGCCTGCGCACCATTCAGCCATGCGTCATGCGATTGGCCCTCGCAAAGAGCTCGGGATGCGGACGATTTTCAATGTTCTTGGACCGCTTACCAACCCAGCCAGTGCGCCAAACCAAGTTCTTGGCGTCTTCGATGAATCGCTGCTAACGCCGCTTGCCGAAGTACTGCATCGACTGGGTTCACGTCATGTATTGGTCGTTCGTTCAGAAGATGGCTTGGATGAATTGAGTGTCTCAGCAGCGAGCCGTGTTGCTGAGTTGAAGGATGGACGGGTTCGTGAATACCGAATTAAACCGCAAGACTTCGATCTTGACCTCAGTGATCGTGATGAACTGATTGTCGAAACCGCTGAAGAGTCACTTGCCATGATTCAGATGGCATTAGCTGCTGATGATCATCCGGCGTCAGACATCGTTGCATTAAATGCAGGTGCAGCAATCTACACCGCAGGGTGCGCGCATTCCCTCGAAGATGGCGTTGAGGCAGCCTGGGATGTCATGGAATCTGGTGAGGCGATGCAAAAGCTTGAAGCGTTGGCGCGTCTCACCCAAGAGTTAAAAGGCGAATAATTGATGAGTTGTTCGACAACGATTTTGGATCGCATCATTGCGAGAAAGCGTCAGGAAGTAGCTGATCGTCAGGCAAAGCGGTCAATTGACGAACTTCATGCGATGCTGAAAGATCAGGATGCGACACGAGGATTTACTGATCGGCTTGTTGCTCAGGCTGCAGCTCAAAAGTCCGCTGTGATTGCCGAAATCAAGCGTGCTTCGCCATCAAAGGGTTTACTGAGAGCTGATTTTCAGCCTGCACTCCACGCTGAACAATACGAAAAAGCTGGCGCTTCGTGTTTGTCTGTTTTGACTGATCAAGATTTCTTTCAAGGATCTGACGCTGACTTACAGGCGGCTCGAGAGGCATGCAACCTTCCAGTGATTCGAAAAGATTTTATGGTTGATCCCTACCAAATCATCGAATCGCGAGCCTTGGGTGCGGACTGTATTTTGCTGATTGTCGCGGCACTCAATGATGCCGATTTAAGACACCTTCATGAGACAGCGTTGTCAGTCGGACTCGATGTGTTGATTGAGGTGCATGACGAACGAGAGCTCCATCGAGCACTTGAGTTGGATAACCGTTTGATCGGAATCAATAACCGAAATCTACATACATTCGAAACCAAGCTCGCAGTCACTCTTGATCTGTTAGAGCAAATTCCTGATGACAGGTTACTCATTACCGAATCAGGAATACTTGAGGCGAAAGATGTCGAATTAATGCACTCACATGACGTCTATGGGTTCTTGGTCGGTGAAGCATTTATGCGACAGCCCGACCCGGGTGTTGCGCTGACAGGACTGTTTCAGGACCTCTAGGGATGCCGTGGCTGATAGCTCTTGGGATTCTTATTGTCGCCGGTCTTGGATGGTACGCTTGGTCTTTAACGCGCCAAGTCAAAACTCAAGAAGAGAAGCGAGCGCAAGCCCGACAAGATGCCTTGCTTGGAATTCAAATATTGATTGATTCGTATCTCGATGATCAGGTCGACCGATCAGAATGCTTATTGAGGATCCGAGTATTGCTCGATGCGCACCATGACCATTGGCTGTCAGAGCTTCAGTTGAATCGATTTGATGAGGTCAGCGACGCTATTCTTGCCATGCCCTTTGGTGAAGCGCGTCAGCAAATTGATGTCAAAACGCGACGAGAGCATGACGCCGCTCGTCGTCAATTATTGCAAATTCATGAAGCTGAGCTCGAAGCCGAGCTTAAGCGTTTAAAGGAGTGGGTCGATCAATGAAAGCACGTGTCTCATGGCACCAAGAGGTGTCATTTGTAGCAGAGAGTGGCTCAGGCCATGCGATGGTCGTTGATGGGGCTCCAGAGCATGGTGGCCGTAATATCGGTCCTCGGCCGATGGAGTTGATCTTGATGGGCCTCGGAAGTTGCGCGAGTTTTGATGTGATCACCATTTTAAAGAAACAACGACAAGACATCGTTTCTTGTGAATGTGTGCTTGAGGCTGAACGGGCGGATGCTGTGCCGGCCGTCTTTACTAAAATCACCATGGACTTTCAGGTGTCTGGCAACAACCTAGACCAAGGGAAAGTCGAACGGGCCGTTGCATTGTCTGCAGAAAAGTATTGTTCTGCGTCGAAAATG
>CAJXTO010000025.1 GCA_913061245.1 uncultured Oceanospirillales bacterium | reverse complement strand
TCTTCGATCGCCCACGCCTCATCCGGGAGGCATTCCTCCATACCGTCGGGCAATATCCAGCTGGGTCGCGTCACATTCCGTCCCTAGAAACATTAAAAGAGGCGGCGAGTTTACCAACACTCACCGCAAGACGCATCTGGCAATCAGAATTTAACCAGATAAGACAGTGCGCTCAGATCATGGTGATTAAGACAATGGTTCGCCTCATCGCGCACCTTAGGTTTCGCATGATGCGCGACACCAATTCCAGACGCAGTGAGCATCGGTATATCGTTAGCACCATCGCCAACGGCCATCGTCTCACTCAAAGTAATACCCAGTGCACGCGCTTCACTCTCGAGTGTTTGTAACTTCATCGAACCATCAATGATTGGCGGAACAACACGGCCTGTTACTTCCCCGTCCTTGCACTCAAGCGTGTTGGATAGAACAAAATCCATCCCCAAACGATCACCGATTTGCTCAGCGAAGTAAGAAAAGCCGCCAGAAACAATACCCAACCGAACACCAGCGCCCGCTAGATTGGCCGTCAAAATATCTGCCCCTGGCATCAGGGTGAGGCCTTGGTAAACAGTGTCGAGCTCCGATTCAGCAAGCCCTTGAAGTAACCCAAGACGCTCCGTAAAGCTCTCAATAAAATCGAGTTCACCGCGCATCGCACGTTCGGTAATTGCTGAAACTTGCTTGCCTAACCCGAAGGCAGCCGCTAGCTGATCAATGACCTCTTGCTCGATCAGCGTTGAGTCCATATCGAACAGTGCGAGTTTTGGCCGCTCTTCCCGAACTAACAGATAATCCGTTTTGGCCGCTTCGGCTCGTGCTGAGAGAAGATTTTCATCCACAGTATCAACGTGAAACTCGATACAATCACAGGTTGCCGGTACCAAAAGATCCTCTGGACGACGGTGAAGCCGTTGCTCATCTGCTAGATCCAGATCGTGAAGTACCGTTTCAAGTGTTTCGATATGGCTGGCTTCACCGACAAACCAGAGAAGCCTCACGATTCCGCCTCAAGCTTATCCACACGCTGAAATCCACGCGGCAGAAGTTTCCCACGACGCGCACGCTCCCCAACGAAATTCTCAAGATCTGATGGCGACAAAGTGACATGTCGCTTACCGGCGATGACACGCAGTGATCGAAGCGGAGGTAGAACGGTGATCGCTGTTACGCGATGCCCTTCTTTAAGCAACGCAGGCGGTATCTGAATCAGCTTATTACCCTTCCCTTTGGCAAGCTCTGGGAGTTCATGCGCTTCAAACACCAGTAAATGCCCACTCGATACAGCAACCGCGATACGCGATAGCTCCGCATCACCCATCACAGCAGGAGGTAACAACTTGGCATCACCCAAATTCACAACAGACTTGCCCGCCTTGTTTCGGCCGAGTAAATCGCCATGCTTACAAATGAAGCCATAGCCGTGGTCAGTCGCCAAAACCCATTTGGTCGCTTCATCAGCCAACGCGAGCTGGGTCACCTTGGCGCCAGACGCTAGGTCAATCCGACCTGACAACGGCTCGCCCTGACTCCTCGCTGACGGTAGGGTATGGGTTTGCACTGAATACGCACGCCCCGTCGTGTCAAATGCAACCAACGGTTGGTTCGAACGACCCTGTGCGGATATGAGGTACTGATCGCCCGATTTGTACGCGAGCGCTTCCGGATCAATGTCATGTCCTTTTGCAGACCGAATCCAACCGTTGTCACTCAAAACAACCGTCACAGGCTCAGACGCAACCAACTGGTCTTCTCGGAGCGCGCGCGCTTCCTGCCTGACAACAATTGGTGACCGGCGCTCGTCGCCGTAAGTCTCTGCATCCTTAGTCAGCTCGTCTCGCATCAGCTGGGTCATTTTCGTGCGCGACCCAAGCACGCCTTCAAGATACTTTCGCTCTTTCTCAAGCTCTTTTTGCTCGGCTTGAATTTTAACTTCTTCAAGTTTTGCTAAGTGACGCAAACGTAAATCAAGGATCGCGTTCGCCTGAACTTCACTCAGCCCAAAACGCTCCATCAATTCAGTTTTTGGCTCGTCCTCTTCACGGATGATCCGAATCACTTCATCGATATTCAGATAAGCGACCAAATATCCTTCTAAGATATGCAGACGGTCCATCACCTGGTCGAGACGATGCGTTAATCGGCGAGTCACAGTCTGGCGGCGCCAATCAAGCCACTCGCTCAAAATCGCGCGCAATGATTTAACCTGTGGACGACCGTCCACACCGATCATATTCAAGTTCACGCGATACGTTTTTTCGAGATCGGTGGTCGCGAATAAGTGCGTCATCACCTCTTCAGCATTCACACGATTTGATCTCGGTGTTAATACCAAGCGAATTGGATTCTCGTGATCAGACTCATCACGCAAATCAACGATCATTGGCAATTTCTTAGCCTGCATTTGCGCAGCAATTTGTTCGAGGATCCTTGCTGGTGAGGCCTGATGCGGAAGCGCATTAATGACGATATCGCCATCTTCAGATACGTAAGTCGCGCGCATCCGAATGGATCCATTGCCCGTCTCATACACCTTCGCGAGATCTGCTGGGGACGAAATAATTTCGGCAGTCGTCGGATAATCTGGACCCGGAACAAAGCGCATCAAGTCGCTGACAGAGGCGTCGGGATCATCCAATAAATGCACAGCAGCATTCACCACTTCACGCAGGTTGTGTGGCGGTATGTCAGTCGCCATACCCACCGCAATACCAGTCGTTCCGTTAAGAAGGATCGAGGGTACCCGAGCCGGAAGTAATTTTGGCTCTTTGAGCGTTCCATCAAAGTTGGGCTGCCAATCAACTGTTCCCTGACCCAATTCGTCCAACAGAATTTTCGCTATGGGCGTAAGGCGTGCCTCGGTATAGCGCATGGCTGCAAAGCTTTTCGGGTCATCTGGACTACCCCAGTTGCCTTGACCGTCAACAAGCGGATAGCGCGTAGAAAAAGGCTGCGCAAGCAACACCATCGCTTCATAACATGCTGAGTCGCCGTGCGGGTGAAACTTACCGAGCACATCACCAACTGTCCTTGCTGATTTCTTGTGCTTCGATTGAGCAGATAAACCCAGCTCGCTCATCGCATACACAATGCGCCGCTGAACAGGCTTTAATCCGTCTCCGATATGTGGAAGAGCTCGATCCAGAATGACGTACATCGAATAATCGAGGTACGCCTTCTCTGTATAGGTTTTTAAGGGAAGCCGTTCGAAAGCTTCGGTAGATTCAAGCGCCAATGGAGGACCCTTTGAGTCGTTGCAAAAACCAAACGCTACCGGTGGATTCGTTCGTAAGCAAGACTACCGAGGACTAAAGCGATTAAATACGGAATGATCACCGCAGGCTCCATCAATACAGATGCAAACGCTGGACCCGGACAAAGACCCGAAATACCCCAGCCAATCCCAAAAATTGCACTGCCTAGAATTAATGGTTTATCAATCACGCCATAGCTTGGGACTTGGATGTCATCAAATACCATCGGCTTGTCACGCTTTTTGAGTATCAAGAAGCCGATCGCCGCGACAGGAATCCCTCCGCCCATGACGAAAATCAAACTGGGATCCCAGGTTCCCGCGATGTCTAGGAAATTAACGATCTTGGATGGATTGGTCATTCCAGCAAGGTACAAGCCGCCACCAAATAATGCGCCGAGAATTAAGGCAATCACCTGTGTCATAGCGAACCTCCGATAACGTGACGGATAATGAATACCGTAATAACCGCCGTAGTCATGAACGTGCAGGTTGCCGCGATTGAACGCTTAGACAACCGTGAGATCCCACAGATACCATGGCCACTGGTACAACCTGAGCCAACACGTGAACCATAACCAACCAAAAATCCGCCAATAATCATGGGAATCAGACCCATTGGCTCAAATCCATGCGGTGACGGCGCGATCATCGAGAGGACTAAAGGCGTTACAACCAAACCAATCAAAAAGAATGGACGCCAAGAGCCTTCGCCAAAATCGAAATCAAGCGTACGGGCTAAAATTCCAGTCATCCCAATGATTCGTCCGAACAAAACAAAAGCAGCCGCAGCCGATAATCCGATCAAAACCCCTCCCGATAGAGAGAGAATCGGAGTAAATTCAGTCATAGTTGATACACCTCAATGTTAAACCGCAGCGAATACTATCGAATATCTGCACTGCTTGATATAAGCTTATAACCAAACGCTCTAAGAGCAAGGAGATCGAGATGAAACCTGACGTTCGTGCTTTTTTTGACCCGGCCACCTGGACTCTGACCTACATCGTCAAAGATCCAAACTCTTCATCCTGTGCCATCGTCGACTCGGTGCTTGATTATGAAGCAGCCAGCGGTCGAACGAAAACAGAAAGTGCAGATCAAGTGATCGCTATGGTCGAAGCTGAAAACCTAACTGTTGAGTGGATTTTAGAAACACATGTCCACGCAGACCACCTATCAGCCGCTCCTTATCTGCACAAAAAGCTCGGCGGCCAAATTGGCATTGGAGCCCACATTACTGACGTACAAAATATCTTCGGCAATCTTTTTAATGCAGAACCTGAGTTTCGTCGTGATGGATCTCAGTTTGATCGTTTATTTACAGATGGCGACACATTTTCAATTGGCGGATTGACTGCCACCGCAATGCACACTCCAGGCCATACCCCTGCCTGTATGACTTATCATGTCGGCGATGCGCTGTTTGTTGGCGACACCATGTTTATGCCGGATTTTGGAACAGCGCGTTGTGATTTCCCAGGCGGCGATGCACGCGTTCTCTATCAAAGCATCCAAAGATTGTTAGCCCTTCCACCAGAAACTCGCATGTTTATGTGTCATGACTACATGCCAAATGGTCGTGAAATGAAGTACGAAACGACCGTAGCAGAACAAAAAGCATCAAATCTGCACGTCCATGATGGAATATCAGAAGATGATTTCGTCGCGATGCGTTCAGCAAAAGACAAGACGCTCAACATGCCAACACTCATTTTGCCATCAGTTCAGGTCAATATGCGGGCAGGAGAACTACCTCCGGCAGAGGATAATGGCGTACGCTATCTCAAAATCCCGCTCGATGCCGTCTAAGGAGGCACCATGATTATTCGTGAATTGACCGCTGATCTCTCTGTTGCTGACCAACTCACACTCGATGATTTGGACGCAGTGAAAGAGGCGGGTTTCAAAGCCGTGATCTGCAATCGTCCAGATGAGGAAGGCGAACCACACGCTGAAGCTGATGCAATGGCACAAAAAGCGAATGCACTGGGTCTCGAATTCCGCTATCTGCCAGTGAACGGAGCAAACATCACAGACTCAGATGTCGAGCAGCATGCAGCGCTACTTTCCGAAGTCCCGGCACCTGTTCTGACTTATTGCCGCTCTGGTGCGCGTTGCGCCAAATTGTGGGCGCTCTCAGAAGCAGGTAAGCAAGATGTGAACACACTTGTTGAGACTGTCGACAACGCTGGCTTAAGTATCGTCGACATCGCACATCGTTTGTCATAAATCACGCGCAGACTGACACAATAAAACCACATAGAGGGCCGAAGTCATGCAAGTCGATATCGCAATTGTTGGAGCTGGAGCTGGCGGGTTGGCCGCTGCAGCTTCTTTATTAAAACAAAACCCCAAACTCTCGATCAGCGTTTTTGATCCCGCCGATGAGCACTATTACCAGCCTGGCTGGACGTTGGTTGGCAGCGGCATCATGCCTCAAGAAAAAACCGTCAGGTCTATGGACTCAGTGATCCCAAAAAAAGTCTCATGGGTTCAAGAAGCAGTCACCGAATTCCATCCCGATAGTGATTTCATTACGCTAGCCAATGGCGATGACGTGACCTACAAAGTGTTGATCGTCGCACCTGGGTTGAAAGTTGATTACGACGCCGTTCCTGGGCTTCAAGACACTCTGGGACAAAATGGCGTGTCCTGTAACTATCGCTATGATTTAGCACCCTACTCATGGGAATGCATCAAAAACCTGAAATCAGGAAAAGCGATCTTCACGCAACCACCGATGCCAATCAAATGCGCCGGCGCTCCGCAAAAAGCCTTGTATCTAGCCGCCGATTATTGGCGCGAACAGGGATGCTTAAACGCGATAGACATCCAATTCAGAAATGCAGGCGCTGTCCTCTTTGGAGTCGCGGATTTCGTTCCCGTCTTGAATTCCTATGTTGAGAAGTACGGCGCAAAACTCGAATTCAATTCGAACCTAATCCATGTCGATGGGCCCAATAAAATCGCAACGTTTAAAGTAACGGACTCGGAAGGCAATGTGACCGAAGTTGAAGAGACCTTCGATTATCTTCACGCAGTTCCGCCACAGACGTCGCCTGACTTTATTAAAAATAGCCCGCTCTCAAATGAAGCAGGCTGGTTGGATGTGAACCAAGACACACTGCAGCACACGAAATACCCAAATATTTTTGGTTTGGGTGACGTGATTAGTGCACCTAACGCCAAAACTGCAGCAGCTGTTCGGAAACAAGCGCCAGTTGTCGCTCGTAACATCAAGCAGTTCATGGACCATGACACTCCAGATCATCAGTATGATGGATATGGTAGCTGCCCGCTCACGGTCGAACGCGGCAAGGTCGTCATGGCTGAATTTGGATATGGCGGGAAACTCCTGCCAACAATTAAAGGACTAGATCCAACCGTGCCTCGGTCAATGTGGTGGGCTGTTAAAGCCAAGTACCTCATCCCGATGTACTTCGATCTCATGCTCAAAGGACGAGAACTTCTCGCAAAACCGGAACGTGCTAAGACTACCAATACTTGAATGGATTAAGACCTACAATCAATCCAAACTGAGTGACGATGCGGTTGCCGCCGTTATCGTCACCATCATGCTCATTCCGCAGTCACTTGCCTATGCGATGCTTGCCGGACTGCCGCCTGAAGTTGGCTTGTATGCATCCATCCTGCCGCTATTTGCCTACGCGCTGTTTGGCTCGAGCATGACGCTCGCAGTTGGACCCGTGGCTGTCGTATCCCTTATGACAGCGGCAGCCGTCAGCCAAGTGGCTACACAAGGCTCACCTGAATACTTAGGCGCAGCAATTCTGCTTGGCCTTTTGTCCGGAGTCATATTGATGGGGCTTGGATTTGCACGCGCTGGCTTTCTTGCAAATCTTCTCTCACACCCTGTGATCTCAGGATTCATTAGCGCGTCTGCGGTGTTGATTGCTTTTAGTCAGTTAAAACACATCTTAGGTGTGCCTGTGCATGGGCATGACATGCCTTCCATACTGCACGATTTGGCAACGCACCTCGATGACACAAACTTACCCACACTGATCATTGGCGTGCTATCCATCACATTTTTGTTTTGGGTTCGCAGCGGACTCAAGCCATTACTGATGAAAACTGGTATGCCGTCAGGCATCGCAGGAACCGTGACAAAAGCAGGGCCAGTCATGGCTGTCATTGTCTCAACGGCTGTCGTTAGCCTTTTTGCCTTAAATCAGTCGGGTGTTTCAATTGTTGGCGTGATTCCAGAAGGTCTCCCAGTTCCGACGTTTCCAGATCTTGATCTAACACTTGCAAAAGAACTCCTACCAGCGGCTTTCCTAATCTCAATCGTTGGTTTTGTTGAATCAGTGAGTGTTGGCCACACGCTGGCCGCTCGACGCCGTGAACGAATTCAACCGAACCAAGAACTCATTGGTTTAGGTGCTGCCAACATTGCAAGCGGTCTCGGCGGGGGCTTTCCAGTCACCGGTGGATTTAGTCGCTCTGTCGTCAATTTTGATGCTGGTGCACGAACTCCGCTAGCAGGTGTCATGACAGCAGTGATGATTGCACTGACTGCATTATTCCTGACGCCACTGTTTGAATATCTACCCAAAGCAGTCCTCGCAGCGACCGTTATCGTTGCTGTGTTATCGCTGGTGGATCTCAAAGCGATTCATCGCGTATGGGTTTTCTCAAAACCTGATTTTTGGGCCATGGCGACGACCATCCTCGTTGTGCTCGGGATCGGCGTTGAAGCCGGAATTATTGCCGGTATTTTGGTATCGATCAGCTTTTTGCTCGCAAAAATCGCTCGTCCTCATTTCGCAGTCATCGGCCAGATACCAGGTACTCAGCACTTTCGGAATGTAGACCGGCATGACGTATTAAAAAGTGAAAAAGTCCTAGCCGTTCGCTTGGATGAAATGCTTTATTTCTTGAACGGTCACACCTTCGAGGATGCAGTCAACGAAGTACTCAACACCAACAAGAACCTGACCGATCTGGTGTTGCTCTGTAATGCCATTAACGAGATTGATGCTTCAGGACTTGAGGTTCTAGAGTCCATCAACGAACGCCTTAACTCACAAGGCATTAAGTTCCACTTATCAGAAGTCAAAGGGCCCGTGATGGATCGACTTGACCGCGTTGGGTTTAAGACACATCTCACCGGGCAAATTTTCTTGTCGCACTACGAGGCGATGTGCACGCTCGATCCAGACTGCGAACGGAACGGTAAAATTCAATCAGCTGGAGCGTAACAACTCACGGAAAGGACGCTCACCGGAGAGGGCCTCTCGAGCGTCTGTCGCATCCCAACCCGATGCCACCAACAGGCCTGTTCGCAAATCCCAATTCAGTTCACTCAACAACTGATACGCATGCGCCTGATCAAATCCATCAATTTGGCCGGCTAAAATCCGTGCCTGACGATCTTTCAGCTTGGCGTTGGTTGCTTGTACGCAGAGCATCTCATTGCCAAGAACACGTCCAAGCTCAGTCATCAATGCTGTAGAGAATGCATTCAAAAGCGCTTTTTGCGCAGTTCCCGCACCCAATCGAGTCGAGCCAGCAAGCACTTCAGCGCCTGTTTCAGTAACTAATCCGTGTTCTGCGATTGCAACCAGTCGACCCGCAGGGTTTGAACTCACCCCTATAGTCAACGCGCCCCGCTCTCTTGCTGATGCGAGAATTTGGCAGGTGAATGGCGTATTGCCCGAGGCTGCAACGCCAATCACAACATCTGAAGAGGTGATACCGGATGTTTCAACTTGGTCGCGCGCATCATCGGCATCATCTTCGGCACCCTCAACGGATTCAGACAACGCTTTCCGATCCCCGGCGATCAAATATGCCAGACGAGACAGTGGCCACCCAAAGGTCGGCACCAACTCAACACCATCCTGAACGCCAATACGAATCGAACAACCTGCACCGGCATACACCAATCGACCTTCGCTCGCACGAAGGCGCATCGCAGAGGCCTCGACAGCAGCAGCGAGCTGATCAGTGATTTTGCGGACCGCTTCAATCGCGTGAGCCTGTGACGCCAAGAGTCGGTCTAACTGCTGAGCAACCGGCAGCCGATCAAACTCTCGACCTGCCGGATCGACGATCTCAGTCGGCGGTAGTGTTACTTTTTCTTGGCCCACGCGTCTTTCAACGTAACAGAACGGTTATAAATCATCTGACCATCTTGGCTCTCAGGGTCTTGTTTAAAAAACCCAACACGCTCGAACTGGAAATAGGCATCTGGCATCAGGTTGCTAAGCGCCGGTTCAACCATTGCCTTGCCATCAATCAATGACTCTGGATTGATCACCGACGCAGGATCATCGTAATTACCCGGGTCTGGCACTGTGAACAATCGATCATACATTCGAACATCGACTTCATTGGCAGACTCTGCATGAACCCAATGAATCGTCCCTTTAACCTTCCGGCCTGACTGATCCTGCCCTGAACGCGTCTCCGGGTCATATCGCACATGGACTTCAGACACACGCCCGTCCACATCCAAAATCACGTCTTCAAAATCAACAATGAACCCATACTTCAACCGTACGCTACCGCCTGGAACCAGTCGGAAGAATCCCTCAGGTGGTTCGAGCTCAAAATCAGACCGATCGATATACAGCTCACGACCAAACACCATCGTGCGAGACCCAAGCTCTGGCCGCTTCGGATGCCAAGGAACATCCAGCTCTAAAGGCGCTTGATCCCAATTTGTCACAACCACCTTGAGCGGATCCAACACAGCCATTGCTTTATGCGCACGGCCCTCAAGGTCATCACGAATCGAGCCTTCAAGAATTTGCAGTTCGATCGTATTGGGCTTACGCGTGACACCAATCCGCTCGCAGAATAATCGGATCCCTTCTGGTGAGTAGCCCCGACGGCGCATGCCAGCGATTGTCGGCATCCGCGGATCATCCCAACCAGAGACATGACCATCCTGGACCAATGCATTCAGCTTACGCTTACTCGTCACTGTCCCTTCGAGTTCAAGGCGACTGAACTCGGTTTGCTTCGGACGACTCGGCACAGGGAGTTTTTTCAGAAGCCACTCATACAGTGGTCGGTGGTCTTCAAATTCGAGCGTGCACAGAGAGTGCGTGATTCCTTCGATCGCATCACTCTGACCGTGGGCATAGTCATAGGTTGGATAAATACACCATCGATCACCGGCTCGCGGATGTGAAATATGCCGAATGCGGTACAACGCAGGGTCACGGAGGTTTACGTTCGGCGCTGACATCGAGATCTTCGCTCGCAAAATTGCAGCACCTTCAGGTAACTCGCCATCGCGCATCTTTAAAAACAACGCTTCGTTTTCTTCGGGCGAACGATCTCGATATGGGCTGTCGATACCTGGCTCCGTCAGCGTGCCGCGGTTGGCCCGCATTTCTTCTGCCGACTGTTCATCGACATAAGCATCGCCATTCCGGATCAGATGCAATGCCCATTCGAAAAGCTGATCAAAGTAATCCGCCGTATGACAGAGCTCCGCCCACTCAAACCCAAGCCAACGGACATCAGCTTCAATCGCATCGATATACTCTTGGGACTCTTTCTCGGGATTTGTGTCATCAAACCGGAGGTTACACCGACCACCAAACTCTTCGGCTAGGCCAAAGTTTAAGCAAATGCTTTTCGCATGACCGACATGCAAATACCCATTCGGCTCGGGCGGAAAACGCGTAACGATCTCTTGGATCTGACCCTGTTTGATTTGATCCGCAATTTTTGTCCGAATGAAATTCGTTGGTTTTTCGCTCACAATCACACCATCAACAATGCAGCGAGTTGTTTGCGTCCCGCTCGCGCACGCGGATCTTCATTACCCAAACGATCAAAAATCTGAATCAATAATAATCGTGCAGCATCCTCATTATATTGACGATCCGTGCGAACAACCGTTAACAAATGATCAATCGCTGCTTCGACATCGTCAGACACCATCAAGTGTGCCGCCAAGAAATACCGCGCCTCACTGTCTTTCTCGTTGGAAGCCACGCGCGATTCGCAGGTCGCTCGGTCAGGCGCACCAGCAAGCAAATCCTGAAATGCCTTCCCAGCAAGAATCGATTTTGCTCGTGGATCCATTTTCTGGGCATCAGGTAAGCGCTCAATGATCGCCTCAGCGCTCTCTAAGTCACCTTTTTTCAGTAGTGCCTGCGCCATGTCCAGATACACATCATAGTTTTCAGGGTCATCAGCTGTAATCAACTGATAGAGCGCGATCGCCTCATCATATTGGCCCAATTCAACAAGCTCAGCTGCACGCTCAAGCGGTGAAGCCTCTGTCCGCTCCACATGCTTATCGAGCATGGCGCGGATCTCGCCTTCTGGAAGCGCACCCATAAAATGATCAGCCGGCTGGCCATTTTTGAAGAGCACCACAGTCGGCAATGAGCGAACGCCCATTCCCGCGACGAGCATCTGCTCTGCATCAGAATCGACTTTAGCCAGAATAAATGCGCCTGCGTATTCATCAGCGAGTCGCTCAAGAATCGGGCCTAAGCTTTTACAAGGGCCACACCACTCGGCATAAAAATCGACTAAAACAGGAGTTTCCTGTGATTTTTTTAAAACATCTGTCTCAAATGTTTCAGATGTGACTTGGATTGAATAAGCGTTGGACATAACAACCTGTCAGTTTCGTAAATTTGCGACGGAGTATACCCTGTCGTGACCTTCTGAAGTGAGACCGCACATGCAATTGAGTGATAGACAGCAAGAAATTATCGATGAGTTTCAGTTTTTTGATTCGTGGATGGACAAATATCAATACCTGATTGATCTCGGTAGAGAACTGGAGCCTCTTGAGGACGCAGACAAAAATGAGAATAACCTGGTCAGAGGTTGCCAATCACAAGTCTGGATGGTCGTTGACGGAGATGCCGATCATGTCACTGTGCGCGCAAACTCAGATGCCGCCATCGTCTCTGGTTTGATTGCGCTTGTGGTTCGCCTCTACTCCGATGCATCAGCAGAAGACATCATTAAAACTGAACCTGAATTCGTCGAAGCGATTGGTTTATCTCAACATTTGTCGCCAACACGAGCGAATGGCCTCGCTTCAATGCTGCAACGATTAAAAGCCGAAGCAGCCCAATTGGTCGCCAAATCATCCTGAACTCTTGATATAGGACTTATTCGGTCCTATATAATGCGCACCCGGAACAAATTTGTGGTGCACCGATGGTACGACTATCAAAACTGACTGATTATGCGTCTGTCATCTTAGCTCAGATGGCAAAGCATCCAGACGTTTTGTGGTCGGCAGGACAGTTGTCTGAAGAGTCGTCTGTTCCAAAACCAACCTGCATCAAACTGCTGAAGCTCTTGGTCAAAGGTGGCGTATTGAACTCAACCCAAGGCGCTCGTGGTGGCTACAGCTTAGCCAAAGCACCATCGCAAATACCGGTGAAAACAATTATCGAAGCCATCGAGGGACCAATGGCTATAACTGAGTGCGGGACAGACGAAACGCTGTGCCGGCTCACCGACCACTGCTCAGTGATGTCGCGGTGGCGGGAATTAGGCGATCAGGTCGATCACATTTTAACGAAAACAACGTTAGAAGATCTGATTAGCCCACATACGCTCTATGCGCGATCTGATCGTCGCATCGAGACTTTGGAGGTGCATTGATGAGTCAACAAGAGATCGATCAACTAGTCGACCAGGACTATAAATACGGATTCGTCACTGAGATTGAATCCGATACGCTGCCACCTGGCTTGAATGAAGATGTCATTCGTGAAATCTCAACCCGGAAAGGTGAGCCTGAGTGGCTTTTAGAATGGCGCCTAGAAGCTTACGCGAAGTGGCTTCAAATGACGCCACCTGAGTGGGCACATCTCGACTATCCGCCGATCGATTTCCAATCGATCAGCTATTTTTCTGCACCCAAGAAGCAAGGTGATGGGCCAAAGAGTCTCGATGAAGTCGATCCTGCACTGATTGAAACCTACAACAAGCTTGGTATCCCACTCGAAGAGCAAAAAATGCTCGCTGGTGTAGCAGTGGATGCAGTATTTGATTCAGTCAGTGTCGTCACAACGTTCAAAGAAAAATTGCACGAAGCAGGTGTCGTTTTTTGTCCGTTATCGGAAGCCGTGCACTCACATCCTGAGCTTGTGAAAAAATTCTTGGGTTCGGTTGTTCCTCAGAACGATAACTATTATGCGGCGCTCAATTCAGCGGTCTTCTCAGACGGATCTTTTGTATACATTCCCAAAGGCGTCCGTTGCCCGATGGAGCTTTCAACATACTTCCGGATTAACCAGCAAAACACGGGGCAATTCGAGCGCACGTTGATTGTTGCTGAAGAAGGCTCATATGTTTCGTATCTCGAAGGATGCACGGCGCCACAGCGCGATGAAAATCAGCTGCACGCTGCAGTTGTTGAACTGGTTGCCGAAACCGATGCCGAAATCAAATATTCAACCGTGCAAAACTGGTTTGCAGGCGACGATGAAGGCAAAGGTGGCATCTACAATTTCGTCACCAAGCGCGGCGAGTGTCGCGGTGATCGCGCCAAAATCAGCTGGACCCAGCTTGAGACCGGTTCAGCGATTACCTGGAAATATCCATCTTGTGTTTTAAAAGGTGCAGATTCGGTTGGCGAATTCTACTCAGTGGCAGTCGCTGGCAAGAAGCAACAAGCCGACACTGGTACCAAGATGATTCACATCGGGCCAAGAACGCGATCAACGATTATCTCAAAAGGTATTTCAACAGCGCGTGGCCAGAATGCGTATCGTGGACTCGTTAAGGTCCTGCCTGGCGCTATCGATGCGCGAAATTTCACACAATGCGACTCACTTTTGATCGGTGATCAGTGCGGCGCACATACGTTCCCATATGTTGAAGCCGAAGAGCCGAGCGCTCAGCTTGAACATGAGGCAACCACCTCAAAGGTCAGTGATGATCAGTTGTTCTATTTAAGAACGCGCGGCATGAGTGAAGAGGATGCACTCAACATGGTGGTCAATGGCTTCTGCAAAGAAGTCTTCCAGAAACTTCCAATGGAGTTCGCTGTCGAAGCCGAAGCGCTCCTTGGTATCACACTTGAAGGAGCAGTGGGCTAATGCTGTCTATTCGAAACTTACACGCACGGGTTGGTGACAAGCCCATCCTCAAAGGCATCAATCTCGAAATTAATGCAGGTGAAGTGCATGCCATCATGGGCCCAAACGGCTCAGGTAAAAGCACACTATCGTCTGTTCTTGCTGGCCGTGATGATTACGAAGTGACCGACGGCGAAGTCATCTATATGGGTCAAAACTTACTCGATTTAGAACCCGAAGAACGCGCTTGGGCCGGCGTCTTTCTCTCGTTCCAATACCCTGTTGAAATTCCTGGTGTTAAAAATATTTATCTCCTCAAAGCAGCGGTCAATGCAGTTCGCGAACATCGAGGCTTACCTGAATTGAAAGCAGGTGAGTTTTTAAAACTCGTTCGTGAAAAGCTGAAAGTGATGCAAATGGATGAGGCGTTTCTGCATCGGAACGTGAACGAAGGGTTCTCTGGTGGCGAGAAGAAACGCAACGAGATCCTTCAAATGCAATTGCTCGAGCCGACTCTTGCCTTACTCGATGAGACCGACTCTGGCCTCGATGTCGACGCACTTCGCATCGTTGGTGAAGGCATTAACCGGATGCGCTCACCTGATCGTAGCGTATTGCTTGTCACGCATTATCAGCGCTTACTCGACATTGTGAAGCCTGACTTTGTGCACGTTCTTGCGCATGGCGAAATCAAATTATCAGGTGACCATACGCTTGCTGAGCAACTTGAGCGCGAAGGTTACGAAGGGATCGAAGCAGCATGAGCGGATTCAGTGAGTGGTT
>CAJXTO010000024.1 GCA_913061245.1 uncultured Oceanospirillales bacterium | reverse complement strand
AGAGCGTTTGGCAGCGGACTGACGGACGCGGGTTCAAATCCCGCCGTCTCCACCATACGAGGAAAAGGCGCCTGTTGGGCGCCTTTTTGCCAACTAAACACACCCTATCATGGAGAATATTGAATGGCTGACATCACAACATTTTTAGAGACATTACGCACCAGCCCTGAGTCTCTTCAATTCGCTGATGTCATGGCAGTGATCGATGCACATTACGATCACACGCCGACTGCATTTACCAATGGACAAGCGATTAATCAGGCCACCGAAAATCAAGGCTCAGCCAAGGTATTCTCGTTTGCGCGCATTCATGGCCTGAGCGAAGACGAAACCTTAAGGTGTTTTGCAGAGCATTTCCGTGCAGTTCAAAACAGTCCATCGGGATCTGACCATCAAAATATCCGTCAATTTATGTTGAGTGGATGGAACGGAGTCGAGTTGGCAGCCGGGTGCTTAAATCCAAAATAAGCGCACAGTTAACTGACGCTGAGCGCCAAATAACAAAGCATCTCTGATAGCGCTTTCGGACAAAATCCAAGGCCATCTGTTTGAGTCAAATAAATTGGTGTGATCCCCCAGCTATTCAGCTTATGTAGAGGAATTGCACCGTGATATTGAGCATTTGGATTGATCACAACATGCGTTAAAACGTCTCGAGGCTCGGCAGAATTCGTATCGACAAGCAGAGCATTCACCAGACGCACCAAGCTATCCTCAAAGCTCAACCCAATTTGCTCAGGATCTTCACCCAGATTTGGGACCCATACCTTTGGAGCTTGGCTCTCAGCGATCGCTGACCCAACACCCCTCGGCAGTATATTTGCCAATAAACTCGAGTAAAAACTCCCCTGAGCAAAGACTATAAGGTCTGTATCGAGTAGCGCACTGCGCGTTTTACGTTTGATTGAGACGGTGGTGCGAGATTCGCGATCCAACCCTCTGTTAACAAATAATTCGCGAACTGGGCTCTGAATTGGATCGACTTCCTTGCCAGTCATCCGATGTTGACCCAACACGACCTGCCCGTTGTCAAGAACAGCTCCCAGATGAAGATTTGCATCGACAGTAACTCGAGCAACCCCCTGCCCCTTAATCAGGCGAGAGAACAGCGAAGCCGTTGGATCAAGACGTTTATGATGATCAAGGTATGCACCTGTCATAACGAGATTTCCAAGACTTGCTCCACGGTAATCAAATCCCTTTGGAGCGACGTCAAAAAATCGTTTGAGCAAACGGCTCACGCTTGACTGGATTGGTTCCTCAATCTGTGTGACCAACTTGTCTGATCCATTCTTCAGACCGTGTAGCAACACTTCAATTATTCGGTCTGGCGCATTCTTAGGAATCCTCGTCGCAAACAGTTTGACTACCGCTTGATGCCCTGAAAGTGACTCGTCTGCTAATGCCATTAACCGACTTCTCAAATCACCAACGGCGGGCATATCAAAAGCTGTTCTCAGAATTGCTGAGGAACCACCTGAATCAAATGGGGTCAGTAAGTGTGTTGCGTGCTGGGTATACCTCTTCAAGACACGAGCTGTCTCATTAAATGCCGAACCTCCAGATAATACAGTCAGCCTCGGGCCGAGCTCAGGAGCTCTTAGCAAGCGCGCGCTCAATTCTTGATCCATGAATACCCTAAAAATAAGCGAATATTGTGCGCATTCAGTCAAAAAAGCCGCACTTTCGATACAAATTTTGGCACACTTTTATCTGACCAAGGAATGGGCATGTTGACCGAACAACCTCTGATACCCCCAATACAACAAAACCATTTCGTAATCTGTGCACTGAGTGATTGATGATCAAGCTGCCAAAAGCAATCCGAGACAACTTACTCTTCCTTATTGCTGAAGTGGAATCACAGATCCAGCACCTCGAGGCCAATCTACTCAGCCAATCACAAGCTGCTGGACAACGGATTCTCGATCGTTCCGGCTACAGCTATAACTTGAGAGTGCGGATTCAAAACGCATGCTGGGCGAGTCAAAAAAGTAACCGCCCCCAAGAAGCCAGGCTACGTCTTCAGGCGATCGAGTCCATTGCACATGACTTGGATCGAATCACCGAGCTATCTCGCATGATTGTGAGCCAAGTCAGCACAGTTGACGAGATTGAGCTTGTTGATGACAAAGTGTTCAAACCCATATTGAAACAGATCAAAGCCGGTCTCTCATTGATCGGCCCGACCATTTCCGATGCCAATACACAACATGCCATTCGCCTGAGAAAAACCGCTGAAAAAATCGAAAAGCATCACAAGCGAATCGAAAACGCATGTATCAGTCAAATCAGGAAAAGCAATGGGCGTGAGATGGTCGCCGTCATTCTCGCAGCGCACAGCTTCCAACACATTGGAGAAACCTTATTTTCGATCAGTGAGTCACTGCTCTCAGCCGTTCTAGGTCAAGCCATCAACTTTGATCGATTCTATTCGCTTGAGGCGCTTCAAGACGATTTACAGGCTGATGACAATCAAATACGCATCGAGACAATCGCTGAAACACGTTCAGGCAGTGCGATATCGGGAGTTACACATCCCGGAACTGATGAATACACCGCAATCTTTAAAGATGGCGAACGCAAAAAACTAAAAGAAGAGAAAGAAGGATTCGACACTTGGCATGAACTCTACCCAGGCCTTGCACCCAAAGTGCTTTCTTACAAAAAACAGGGTGAAAATGCCGCCCTACTTATCGAACACTTAAGCGGCCTTACTCTCGAGAATATCGTTTTAAATGAATCTCAGGCACTACTCGATGCTGCGATCAAACAGCTCGGTCTCACACTGCGAAAGATATGGAAAGAAACAGAGGACGATGCGCCGAGCAAGGCTCAATTTATGGGACAACTTGAAAAGCGGTTACCCGATATTCTTTCCCTTCACCCGACTTTCGATTTCCCAACCACCAGCCTCTGCGGAGCCGAGGCCAAAGGTCTGAAGCGATTGATTCGCGATGCCAAAAAACGTGAAATTTCAGCGCCATTTTCGGTCTACATCCATGGCGATTTTAATTTAGACAACATCATTTTTGACCCCCAAGAGAAGCGAATTAACTTTATTGATCTTCATCGCTCCCGGCAGATGGACTATGCCCAAGATATCTCTGTCTTCATGGTGTCTTGTTACAGACTACAAGTACTCGAACAGCCAGAGCGCCGCCGACTCATGTGGCTAGCGCTTGAAATGCACAATTTAGCGAAGCGTTTTGCGACCAAGCAACGAGATAAAACGTTTGAGTTCCGACTTGCTCTTGGACTCGCTCGATCGTTCATCACCTCGACACGTTTCATCCTCGATACTCGACTCTCAAATAAGATGTTGCTGAACGCGCGCTTTATTTTAGAAAAAGTCATTCATTCACAGCCTGGAAACGAATCGCGTTTCCGTCTACCCCTCAAGGAGATTTTCCATGAGTAAACCCGTTATCGCTGTCATTGGCATACCTGGCAAATGGTCTACTGAGGTCTTGGCCGACAGAATCGAAGCGAAAACCGGATCACGCCATGTCATTGATATGGCCGACGTCACCTTTGACTCGACTCATGGAACGCTTATGGCAAATCACTTTGATCTCACCCAGTGTGACGGGATCGCGGTAAAAAAGATCAGCCAGCAATACAGTCCTGCGACACTTGATCGTCTCGAACTGCTTCGCGTCGCTGAAGCTCAGGGTGTACGTGTATTCAGTCCGGCGACATCGATGCTTCGACTCATTGACCGCTTGAGTTGCACGATCACGATGCACAATCACGGGATCCCTATGCCAGAAACCTGTGTGACTGAGTCCATCGAAGACGCGATGACGTTTATCCAAGCAAGCGAAGCCGTGGTGTTAAAACCTCTCTTTTCCACCAAAGCACGCGGGATGGCTGTTCTGAGTCAGGATGACGGCGAAGAAGCACTCAAAAATGCGCTGAAATCGTTCCAAGAAGATAACCCTGTCATGTATTTGCAACGCAAAATTTCACTATCCGGTCGCGATATGGGACTGATGTTTTTAAATGGCGAATATCTCGGTGCATATGCTCGCGTCGCACAGAATGATTCTTGGAATACGACGATTCATTCGGGTGGGAAGTATGAAAATGTTACCCCGCCAAGTGATGTGATCGACATGGCGTACAAAGCACAAAATCTGTTTAACATGGATTTCACGACAGTTGATGTTGCAGAAACAGAAGCTGGCGCGATCTGTTTTGAAGTATCGGCATTTGGAGGATTCCGCGGCGGACTTGAGGGAACCGGTATCGACGTTGCCGAACGCTATGCTGACTACATTGTTAAGGCGATCTCATGAGTCTTGATTACTATTCACAGCAATTGCGCGGCGATTTCACGCTATCGCATCGCCTCACGCTAGAAATTAATGAGCTGACACTTTTAATCGAGAGTAATTCAGAAAAACTCATCGATTCACTCACTCAGTATTTTCGACCACTAGTGACAGCTCACACGCAACCCGATAAAACGATTCAAGCGATCGAGGGAGCAATTGATTTGTCTGCTCTCAACTGGACTGACTGGCCTCGGGAACCAGGCAAAACTGGACGCAAGGAAGCATTTATTGATGGCGATGGCTACCGCTTGGTTCATAAAGTCAAAACCGGCGTGTGTATGTTACAAACTCTTGATGGCGCCATCATCCGAGGCGAATGCACTGCTAACGACAATCAAGTGATCAACGTCATCAACGCGCAATATCTCAATCATCGACAGCAACAAGGTGATCAACTCTGCCATGCCGCGGCATGCCAATTGAATGACATCGCTGTTGCTTTTGCTGGTTTTTCCGGCGGCGGAAAATCAACCCTGATGCTGCATTGTCTCAGTACACCTGAATTGAAGTATTTGTCGAATGATCGGCTGTTAATCGAGAAAACCGAAGGCCGAGCAATTGCACGAGGAATTCCAAAACTACCTCGCGTTAATCCTGGCACCATCTTGAATGATGAGAACCTCCGGTCCATGTTGAGCGAAGATGCTCGGCAAGCCTATGAAGCACTACCGAACAATGAATTATGGGATCTCGAAGATAAATACGATGTCATGGTTGATGAGGTCTATGGGCCTGGGCGACTCTCTGGAAGCGGAACTCTTGAACTGTTATTTATCCTGAACTGGGAGCGAGCAAGTTCTGCATCAACTGAGATTCATGAAATCGAGCTCCGTGACAGGTCTGATCTTCTGGCTGCTGTTATGAAGTCACCGGGTCCATTTTACGTGGATAGAACTGGACAGCCCTTGAGTCCAAACACACCACTTGACGTTAATGGTTATCTCGATGCACTCGAGACTGTTAGAACGTTTGAGATCTCAGGCCGGGTGGATTTTCAAACTGCTCAACTCGCCGTCATCGAGCTACTAGAGCGACACGCCACATGAGAGGGATTGCAATCGCCTTGATCCGTCATGGCAATTACTATCAACGTCCAAATACACCAAGTGCGCATCAGCCTTGGCCACTAAACGACGAAGGGCGAGTCCAAGCTCAAGACTGCGCAATCCAGCTCAAAGAACTCGCTCTTGAACTTGACCTCCCGATCCATTCGCACTGGTTTAGTTCTCCTCTGGCTCGAGCGCAAGAAACAGCGAATATCATCAACGAGACACTTGGTATCAATGCCGAAATCACACTGTGCGATCAGTTGATGGAGCGGGGCCTCGGTGCAGCAAATAACCTAACAATCTCAGATATTGAGAGCTGCCTTCAGGACCTCCAACTACTTAAAAATACCCCCGCTGATTGGAAATCCAATAGTTATTTTCGCCTACCATTGCCTGGCGCCGAATCCTTGATGGAAGCCGGCGAACGGGTCGCAACTCAATTAAAAGAAATCGCTTCATCCCCTGATGCGCAAGAGACATTAGTTCCTGTGGTTGGCCACGGAGCTGCATTTCGTCATGCGGCTCACCAACTGGGAGTGATGGCATTTGAGGATATCAAGCGCTACAGCATGCACTTCGCTCAGCCTGTTGTTCTTTTCCATAATAGTCACGGTGAGTGGACACATTGCGCTGGAGAGTGGAAAGTACGACAAACAAACACAGAGTTTACGGATTAATATTTGGCTTCAATGGAACTTCATGAATTACCTCGGTTGGTAAGCCAATTGCCAACTGCCAGAGAACAATGGCAACTTCACTCGCATCACTCCGGGTCTCACAAAGCGTCTGGGCGTCATGTCAAAAAACGTGTTCAAGAGGTCACTCGAGGCAAAGGCTGGAAATGGCCGAAGCGACCTATTTTTTTTATTTCTGATCCACATGCTGATGCAGAAGCGTTTCTTGCAAGCTTACTGAGTACCGGCGGTATCGAGCCACCGAAAAAACATGACCGGATTGTTCTAACCAAAAGCGGGAAAAAAGCGCATTTTGTGATCGGTGGTGACTGCCTTGATAAAGGACCGAGCAACCTGCGGCTCCTCGAGTCCATCAAAGCACTGTATAACGCGGGCGCCAAAGTAACCTTAATCGCGGGCAATCACGATATCCGCTTACTCATGGGTCTCTTGTGCCTCGGAGGTAAAAAAGACGTCTTAACAGAACATCTCTTTGTGCGCATGGGCAACAAGGTCGTGCCTTTACTTGCTGAGGTTTTTGAGCGTTTCGTCAAACACAAAAAAAGACCCAAGAAATTACCATCAGTTGATTCATGTCGCCGGATTCTTTACCCCCGCAATGATTGGTTTGCCCGTTTCCCGATCGCCGTATCTAAACGCATGCCAGACGAAGCGATCGTTCGAGAACTCGAACGGATGGGAAAAAAAATTAAAACCTTCGAAGCGGCTTGCCTCGAATACGGCATGACCCTGCAAGATGTGTATCTGACTGCCAAGATGTGCCGCAAACTGTTTTTGAAACCAAAAGGCGAATTTGGCTGGTTTTTTAAACGTATGGTCCTTGCAGAAACGATGGGCTCGTTTATTTTCCTTCATGCGGGCCTCGATGATTCGGTGGCTAAAATTCTCGAGAAAAAAGGCGTAAAGGCACTCAATTCGATGTATCGCAAGCAACTCAAACGTGACCTGTTTGAGTTTTACTTCGGGACAGTCGCCAACGTGATGCGAACCAAATATCGCCCAGTCGATCTGCCTCTGTCTCCGCGAGGCGTCCACCGAGTCCACAAAAGTGGTGTACTCGCTGTCGTCCAAGGCCACCTCAATCGAACCCAAGGGCAACGCATCCTCTTAAAAGAGGGCCTCCTACATATTGAAGGTGACATCACACTCGACCGTAACTCGCGGAGAAAAGAGGGGTTACGTGGTCTCGGTGCTGGGTACATACGAATTTGCCCTAGCCAACAGATTATCGGGGTCAGTAACGACTACCCCAGAACCAAGATCTTTTCGCCATCAAGCTAAGGATTTCTGATGCTGCAGAGAAAAAACCGTTTCCGGCATGAATCGCTAGAAGACGCAAAAACGATTCAACACTATCTCAAGGCGATTACGAAGGGTCTCGAGAAAGGAGAACTCGTATTCAGTGATGATGACGGAAGTATCGAACTCCACCCTCAAGGACTGTTAAATCTCAAGGTCGTCGCAAGTGAAGATGACAACAAAAACCGGCTGGAAATTCGGATCACATGGAGTAACGATGAAGCTCACACCGAAACAGGCCCCCTAACCATACAAACAAAATCATAGGTACTCGAATGGAATCGAACCCAACCTGCCCTGCTTGCCAACAACCAAATACCTACACAGACACCGTCTCATGGTTCTGCGCTGACTGTGGCCATGAATGGAACGAAAATGATCTTTCAACAGACGCAGACGAACGCCAAGTGCGTGATGCAAATGGCACCATCCTCACAGACGGTGACACGGTCACACTAATCAAAGATTTAAAAGTTCGTGGCACCTCATCTGTCCTAAAAGTTGGCACCAAAATCAAGAACATTCGCATCGTTGATGGCGATCATGACATCGATTGTAAAACCGAGCTTGGACCGATGATGCTAAAGAGTGAATTCCTCAAAAAAGCCTAAAATGAAAATTGCTTCCATTTTTTGGAAGCGCAGGCAATTGTGTGCTACCTTTCGCGATCTGATAATTCCCCACAGATAATTTGCGGAGAGACACTATGACAGATCGTACAGCGTGCGGCGGCCTTCAGGTTGCAACAGAGCTTTATCGCTTTATCAATGACGAAGCGATTCCAGGAACCGGCATTGACGCATCGCAGTTTTGGGCAGGCGTTGATTCGTTGATTCACGAGCTTGCTCCAGTTAACCGAGAGCTGGTCGCAAAGCGTGACGTCATCCAGGAAAAAATCGACGCTTTCCATAAAGCGCGTCGTGGGCAAGCGCATGATGCCGCTGAATACAAAGCATTTTTGGAAGAAATTGGCTACTTACTTCCTGAACCACAAAATGTCTCCGTCTCTACAAATAATGTTGACCCAGAAGTTGCGACAACAGCAGGACCTCAGCTCGTCGTACCCGTAATGAATGCGCGCTATGCGTTGAATGCAGCCAATGCGCGCTGGGGCAGCCTCTATAATGCGCTCTATGGTACGGACGCAATTTCATCTGAGGGCGGCGCTGAAGCAGGCTCATCATACAACCCGGTACGCGGTAACAAAGTCATTGCCTTCGCAAAGCAATTCCTTGATGAGTCAGCGCCTTTGGCTTCTGGTAGCCACTCTGATGTCACTGGGTATGCAATTGACGCTGGTCAGTTGGTTGCGACCACCACCTCTGGAACGACAGGTCTTAAAAACAACGACCAGCTCGTTGGCTACACTGGCGACGCATCAGCACCAACAGCCATCGTTCTTGTGCACAATGGCTTGCACTTTGAAATCCAAATCGATGCATCTACGCCCGTAGGCCAAAGCGATGCCGCTGGCGTTAAAGACATCCTCATGGAATCAGCACTGACAACCATCATGGACTGTGAAGACTCTGTTGCAGCTGTTGATGCTGAAGACAAAGTGGTTGTTTATAAAAATTGGCTGGGCCTTATGAAAGGCGACCTGTCTGAGACCGTATCGAAGGGCGGCAAGTCATTCACCCGAACGCTCAATGCAGATCGTCAGTACAGTGGAGCAAACGGTGGAACAGTCACCCTGCCCGGCCGCGCATTGATGTTCGTTCGCAACGTCGGCCATCTGATGACTAACGAAGCGATTCTGGACAAAGATGGCAATGAAGTCCCTGAAGGCATTTTAGACGGCATTTTTACTGTACTCATCGCCATCCATGATTTGAAACGGTCTGCGAATAAAAACTCACGTGCGGGCTCTGTGTACATTGTTAAACCAAAAATGCACGGACCAGAAGAAGTTGGTTTCGCAAATCGTTTATTCGGTGCGATCGAGGACCTACTCGATCTGCCGCGCTACACCGTCAAAATGGGCATCATGGATGAAGAACGCCGCACAACAGTGAACCTCAAGGCGTGTATCAACGCAGCTTCTGAGCGCGTTGTATTCATTAATACCGGATTCCTCGATCGCACCGGTGATGAGATGCATACATCAATGCAAGCAGGCCCAATGATTCGCAAGGGCGATATGAAGAAGTCGACCTGGATTGGCGCTTACGAAAACTGGAACGTGGATATCGGTCTTGAGTGCGGCCTTCAGGGTAAAGCTCAAATCGGTAAAGGCATGTGGGCAATGCCTGACTTGATGGCGGACATGATCGAGCAGAAGATCGGACATCCGATGTCAGGTGCCAATACTGCATGGGTCCCATCACCAACGGCAGCCACACTGCACGCGATGCACTATCACAAGGTGGACGTATTTGCTCGTCAAGACGAATTGAAAGGTACCCGTCGTAATAGCGTCGACGACATCTTGACCATTCCTGTTGCTGATAACCCAAATTGGTCTACTGAAGAAATTCAGGCTGAGCTCGACAATAACGCTCAAGGTATTCTTGGTTATGTTGTTCGTTGGGTGGATCAGGGTGTTGGATGCTCGAAAGTTCCAGACATCAACAACGTTGGGTTGATGGAAGACCGAGCAACACTTCGAATCAGCTCGCAGCATATCGCCAACTGGCTGACACACGGCATTACAAATGAAGCACAGGTCCGCGAAACAATGGAGCGGATGGCAAAAGTTGTCGATGGGCAAAACGCAGGTGATCCTGAATACCGCCCAATGGCGCCAAACTACGATCAGTCTGTTGCATTCCAAGCAGCGCTTGATCTTGTTCTCAAAGGCGTCGAGCAACCCAATGGCTATACAGAGCCTGTTTTGCATCGTCGCCGCCTTGAGCTAAAACAAAGCATCTAACAAGGCTTGACTCTCTCTCCGGTAGGCGCATATTTACCCCTATCATGCGTCTCACCGGAGGGGATTTATGTTAAGAATAATTATGATGGCACTGGCCTGCTTGGTGCCCTTCTCTGCGCATACAGCAGAGAGCCCTGAACCTGTCCAACAAGTGACAAATTACGATTCCTTTGAGCTTCCAGAGTGGTTCAAAGTCAGCTTTCTTGATTTATCGGAAGATAACCTCGAAGCGACTGAAGCTAACAAACATCTCGTGGTCTTCTTCTGGCAAGAATTCTGCGCCTACTGTAAGAACACAATCGAAAAGAACCTGACTCAACAATCCATTCGTGATGTATTTGACGAACATTTTGATGTCGTTGCCTTAAATATATGGGGCGATCGCGAGGTCTACGGTCTCGATGGAGAAGCAACGACAGAGAAAGAAATTGCCCGCTCACTCGATGTGCAATTCACTCCGACAATTATCTTTTTTAATGCGGAAGGCAAACCCGCACTGCGGCTTAACGGATACGTTTCGCCAGCAGAAATGCAGGTCGCGTTAGATTACGTTCAAAATAAAACATATGAATCACAGACCATTTTCGAGTATTTGGCTGCAAACCAACCAAAGTCCGTCAATGCCGAACTCAACACACAGCCCTTCATTCAAAATAAAACCAATCTCGACATCAAGGGACAACCGAAAGCTGTGTTATTTGAACAAACCAGTTGCCCCGATTGCGATACATTCCATCGCTGCGTGTTGTCACTCGATTCAGTCCGCGAACGATTTAAACCATTCCACACCGTTCAACTCGACATGTGGTCGAGCACACCAGTAACCACACCATCTGGAGAAACAAAGGCAGCGCGTGATTACGCTCGTGATATGAAAATCATGTACGCACCGAGCCTCGTGCTTTTTGATTCAGACGGATCTGAAATTATTCGTGTCGAATCGCAGCTCAGGAGCTTCCACACAGAGGCAGTTCTTGAATATATCGCTGAAGGCATTTACCAGCGTGAACCGAACTTCCAACGCTACATCGAAGAGCGCGGGGACATCATCAGAGCAAAGGGTGAGCAAGGAAAAACCAAAAGTACTCGCGACATCTGCCCCGAACTTTACGAGTAACACGAATACCCTGTCGCATGTATAATTGCGGTATGCGGCAGGGGCGCACAAGCTGAGAAGTACCCTTTGAACCTGATCCGGTTAGTACCGGCGTAGGGAGCCAAGACCAACAAACTCTCCTTTTGTTGACCTTCTGCGCGCAGTCCAATGATCAGGAGTCAACACAATGCACATCAAACATTTATTGAAAATCGCGAGTCTCAGCTTAGGCATCCTCATAAGCTCTGGTTCTAAAGCATCTACAGGAGAAATCACTGTTCTGCTTGATTGGTTTATCAATCCAGATCACGCACCATTGATCGTTGCAGAACAAGAGGGACTGTTTGAAAAGGCAGGACTCAAAGTCACCCTTGTTGAACCGGCCGACCCATCACTCCCACCGAAGCTTGCTGCAGCAAAGCAAGCAGATTTGGCAATCAGCTACCAACCATCACTGATGGTCGACTTGAATAATTCACTGCCATTGATGCGGATCGGTACGATCGTCAATAGCCCGCTGAACTCACTCGTTGTGCTTGCCGATTCCGATATCCGATCGATCAAAGATTTAAAAGGGAAGACAGTCGGATTTTCTGTTGGTGGATTTGAAGACGCGGTCCTCGGTGCGATGCTCGAGACTCATGGACTCAAATTAAGCGACGTCAAACTTGTGAATGTGAACTTCGCATTATCACCATCACTGTACGCAGGACAAGTTGACGCGGTCATCGGCGCATTTAGAAATTTTGAATTGAACCAGATGGACATTGATGGTCGCCCAGGACGCGCGTTCTATCCTGAAGAACACGGCGTTCCAACATACGAAGAACTGATTTTCGTGGCACATCCAGACTATGCTGGTACAGCGAAAATTGAGCGTTTTCTTGATGTGATGGATCAGGCCACACAGTTGATCCTCGACCGACCTGATGCGATGTATCGATCATTCGTCAGCTACCGTCCCGATGATCTTGATAACGAGCTGAATCGACGGGCCTGGCGGGACACGCTGCCAAAGTTTGCTCGCTCGACTCGGCAAACAGATACGAGTCAGTGGGCGCGATTTGCACAATTTATGACCGACCGCGGACTGATTCAGAACCCGCCTGCAACAGAGACCTATCTCTTTGTGAAAGGAGCTCAATGAACGAAGTCTTTTACGTACTCGCCCCAGTCCTTGCGCTGGGGCTGATTGGATACTTCGCAACACGCTTTGGATTTTTCTTAAGTTCACACCGTGATGGATTATCTAAATACGTCTTCGATTTCGCCGTGCCGATGCTTCTTTTCTCTGCGGTGGTTGAACTTGAACCACCAAAAGCATCGGCGACTGATCTCTTTGCGAGTTATTACATTCCCCTCGTCGCTGTATTTACACTCGGTCTGCTGTTCAGCTGGCTACTCTTGAAACGGCCGATCATCGAATCGATGGTTATCGGACTCGGGTCCTGCTTTTCAAATACAGTTCTACTTGGTATTCCGCTGATTCCTCGCGCACTTGGGGACGATGCATTGTTCCCGCTCTTCCTACTCATTTCGGTCCACGGAATCACTATATTCACGGCGGTCACTATCGCAATTGAGATCGCACGGGGTCGCGATGCGGGGTTGGCCAACTTGCCAAAACAAGTGCTTTCAGGACTCATTGGGAATCCACTGATCGTGGGACTAGGCCTAGGATTTCTTTGGAAACTCACCGATCTAGGCATCCATCCAATTGCAGCCGACATGTTTCATCTCGTCGCAACCAGTGTGACACCAGCTGCACTTTTTGTGCTCGGGAGTTCTCTGGCGAGTTATTCGATTTCAGGCTCTGTGGGCCCTGCTCTTCTGGTTACTATTCTGAAAAATACAGTACACCCACTGGCCGTGTTTCTTCTTGGCTCATGGCTTGGTCTTGAGATGCTATGGCTGTCCGTTGCGACGATGCTCGCGGCCATGCCAACTGGAATGAATATGTACCTATTTGCCAATCGCTACCAGGTATCACCGCCGACAGCGACAACAAGCATATTCGTCTCGACTGTCTCATCCGTGATCACGATCTCAATCGTCATTGCGCTTTTAAAAAGCGTTTAAGGCTCGACCAGAATCGCTCTGAAGTCATTCACATTAGTCCCTGTTGGCCCAGGAATGACTGACTGACCGATTGATTTAAAAAACGTATGCGCGTCTTGGCGCTTAAATGCATCACGATGATCGAGATTCGCTTCTTTGACCTTGGTGAGCGTCTGATCATCGATCAACGCCCCTGCAATCTCTGCAGCACCATCGACGCCATCCGTATCACAGACGATTGCCGAGATTCCTCGAGCACCATCGAGAGCATCAAGCAACGCCAGTGCAAAATGAGCGTTAGGCCCACCGATTCCAGTACCGGTTACTTTGACTGTTGTCTCACCACCAGAGAGCAAACACACAGGTTTTGTGAGTGTGCGATGACGACGCTGCCATAGCGCTGTCTCAGCCATCACACGAGCGACAGTTTCAGAGTCTCCCTCAATAGAGTCACCTAAAATCCAGCACTCCACTCCTTGCGCTTCCAGAAACTCTTGAGCCGCCTTCAAGGACTGCGAAGGGGCAGCAACGATGGTCGTTGACACACGTTCAAAACACGCCGCATCAGGAGAGGGAGTAGCGTTATTGGAATCAGATAACCAGGGAAGCAATTCATCCAGAACATCAATGTTATGTCGTGTTAATACATCGATTGCGTCAGCTTGATTGGTATACGCTGGAACTGTTGGACCAGACGCAATAAATTCGACCCGATCTCCAGGAACATCTGAGACCAAGAAGTTCAGAATTCTGCCTTGGCAGGCTTCAACCAAACGCCCACCTTTTACCAGTGAGAGTTGTTTGCGTACTGTATTTAATTCAGAAATTGTTGCGCCTGATGCGAGCAACGCGCGATGCGTCCGCATCTTCAGTTCGGGATCCATCGCTGGAAGCGGAGCAGACATGAGTGCAGATCCACCACCCGAAATTAAACAGATCATTCGATCACTTGGCCCCAACGACTGAGCCAGCGCCATTGCTTCTTGAGCGGCCAATAGACTCCCGGCATCAGGAACAGGGTGCGAAGCCTCAATTACACGCAACGTGGTAGAGACTTGATGACCTTTTGGAAGAATGCATAACCCTTCGATATCCCCGAGGCATTCTTGGGCAATCCGCGCATGCTGTGATGCTGCTTTGCCAACAACCAGAAATACTGTCTTACCATCAGTAGGCGGTAAGGCATTCAGATGAGGTATCAGACACGTTGCTTGGGCAGCCTCAACTGCACGATCAAATGCTGATCGAAGAAGTTCTTGAGGATTCAAAGGGTCTCGTCCAAAGCGGACTCAACTGTGGCTGGAATCTTCTCGCGAAAGACGCCGATTGCCAGCCCACCGAAGACCATTGCGCCGATGTAAAGCGATGGGGATTGCAAAAGCAATTGAGCAGCCGGCAAAACAACCGTAAAGAGTGCGGTTAGGATAATCACCGCTCCAGCAACCCAATCCTTGGAGATGCCAACCCACAGCGTTTTGAACACATAAAGTCCAGCAACTATTCCGGAAGCAAATGCAACCAAGGTATAGGCAGCCTTCGAGGGATAAAAATGATGAAGGCTTAGGCATGCGAACACGAGCGCAAGGCACGCGATCGCATAAGTCGATGATCGCATTCTTTAGAATGCCAACGCGAGGATTGTCATCGCCATCGCGATCAACATCAACGCAAAACCAGTATCACCGTGAGTCAGTT
>CAJXTO010000023.1 GCA_913061245.1 uncultured Oceanospirillales bacterium | reverse complement strand
TCGAATGTGGTCGGGCGCCATTTTCTGGCTAAGACCTGCTGACTCATGCATGCCTCTTATGACTGGAAGCAACTCCTGCCAGCCGCACCCCGGCACACCAAATATCCGCTGCCGCTGCTCCCTTCCGGGCCTGACGGGGTTCACAAATATCCAATTGCGAGGGGACCGACAAGAGTCACCATTGAAACCCGATCACTCGGGAGAGCCCTATTGTCAGGGTAACCATGCCTCAGATGCAAGTTTGATTGCCATCAAACTACACATCAAAACAACCAGTGGCCGAATCAATACGATCCCGCGACCTAGCATGACCCGGGTTCCTAGCAACGCGCCCAAGATTTGGGCTGGTATCATGACCATAACGGCAGACCACATCACCAAATCACTGGTTGCAAACATCAAGAATGCTGCCATGTTGGTCATCGCGTTAAAGAGTTTTGCATGTATTGTCGCTTCACGCAGACCAAGTCCAAGGACCGAAATCATTAATAGAGCGAATAGCGAACCCGTTCCAGGCCCAAAAAAACCATCATAGAAGCCAATTAACGCAACTCCAGCCATCGCAAGCATGCCAAAAATTGGCGTTTGCTCGGGCGCTGTCTGTGGTAGTCGAACAAACCCGAAATAGGCAGCAGCAGCCAACAATAAAATGGGGACAACTCGATCCAGCCAATTCGCCTCAGACACTTCACGTAAGCTCCATGCGCCCGCAAGCGCCATCGCAAAGGCAAGTAAAGCGTAAGGCCAAAGAGAGCGTATCTTGAGGTGCCCCGAAGTCATGAGACGTAACGAGGCTGTCAGGGTCCCGGCAAAGGCTTGGCATTTATTGGTGGCTAACGCCTGAGCCGGAGTAAACCCTGCAAACAAAAATGCTGGGATAGTGATCAGTCCACCACCACCGGCAAGCGTATCAACAAATCCAGCGATAAAAGCAACAGTGGCTAGGAGAACCAGCCACTCAGCATCAATGATCAAATACGATTCCTAATCGCTCCGCCACTTCTCGATAGGCTTCTAATACACCGCCTAATTTCTGCCGAAAACGATCTTTATCTTTCTTCTCACCAGTTGCCTTATCCCAGAGTCGGCAACCATCTGGGCTAAACTCGTCGCCCAAGACAATCTCACCATGGAAGCGACCGAATTCAAGTTTGAAGTCGACTAACTGAAGCCCAGCCTCATCGAACATAGACTTAAGGACAGTATTGGTTTGAAGTGTGAGCTCATGCATACGCGCCATCTCTTCCCTAGTGGCCCAGCCAAACGCTTCAACATGATGCTCTGTGATCATTGGGTCATGTAATGCATCATTTTTTAAGAACAATTCGAAAAGTGGTGGGTCGAAATTCAGGCCCTCTTCGACTCCAAGTCGACGAACTAGGGAACCAGCAGCTGTATTTCGGACAACACACTCGACAGGAATCATATCGAGCCGTTTAACAAGCGCGTCTGTCGCGCTCAGTCGCTCTACAAAGTGCGTTGGAATTCCGGCTTCAGCAAGCCGCGTCATAATGAACGCGTTGAACTGGTTATTAATCGCTCCCTTTTCAGACAATTGCTCAATAATTTCGCCGTCGAACGCGGATGTATCGTCTCGAAATTGAAGAACCAATAAATCTGGATCTTCTGTCAAATATGCTGATTTCGCCTTTCCTTGGTACAACAAATCCAATGCGTTCATGGTATTCCTATCTCTATCCAACTAAATCCGTCTGATTGCGAAGCAACCACACGCTGAATTTTTTGATTCTGCAAAACACGATCAAGCGCTTCCTTGACCCGTGCCGCATCATTATTGGTCTCGCTAATGTGGCACGCTACAACAGTTTTAAGCCGATCACTAACTATTCGCTGTAAAAGCGCGCAAGCTTGCTCGTTGTTCAGATGCCCAAAATCACCCCCAACCCGCGATTTTAAAAACGCTGGATAAGGACCTTGATTCAGCAGTTCAACATCATGATTGAATTCGACCGAGATGGCATCCAAATCCTGAAAACCCTCGATAACCCGTTGCGACACGCTCCCCAAATCACTCAGTATTCCGAGCCGGATACCGTTGCAGCTAAACACAAATTGCAGGGGCTCGCGCGCATCGTGCGGCACTGTAATTGGGCTGACTTCGATATCACCAATTGAAAATAAATCATTGATATATATTGAATTAGAAAAGCTTTCCTCGCCCACCTCGATCCAAGTGCCGCGCGACGCGTACACAGGAATCGAGTGCTTATTGGCAAGCGCCTCAACGCCACCCACGTGATCGCTATGCTCATGGGTAACCACGATCGCAGTCAGGTCATCAGGTTCTAGGCCTAACCGCTTTAAGCGTAAAACCGCCTCTTTATAACTAAATCCGCAATCCACGAGTAACGTTGTACTTTGAGATGCGACGACTGAACCATTGCCTCGACTACCGCTGCCGAGAGACGCAAATCGCACTAGTACAAGCGCTCCCTGAATTCACGTATCAACTCGTTTGCACCACCGATGGATGCGGCGGCGCCTGTCGGGACAACTTTCACAATAAGCCCTTCATCAGTATTTTCCATTTGAACCTGATAAGAACCCACTGGATCCTCGATTGTTGTAGCAATCGCACGATTTAACGCACTCATTGTTGCTAAACGGCGTTCCGTTGCTTTTCTTACATAGCGAATATTCAACAAACCTTTTTCGAGATCTCCGCCATCAATTGCTGCGCCCAAATCGCGCACTGCATCGACCGTCACACCGAATACACGCGGAATCTCTGCTTGAATAACCAACTCATCCATCCCTTCGACACGACGTGAAGACATCCTATTGCCAACTTCAAGTAACGAGAGCGCACGTGAAACTGCTTTCCCTTCGTCCTCGCGCCTCTCCAGATGGTACTTAAACTCATCAAGAATCCGGCCGACTAGCACATCATCTGTGCGACCACTCGTGAACTGCAGACCGACTTCGCTCGTACCGGGCCTTAATCCAGACTGAAGCGAGAATCGCAAGGCGACTGCCCCAACCTCTGGCGCAAAATGGCGAATAATACGGCTACCAGAATGCGTGTTGACACCCCTGAATACGCTGGATTCCATCATCCATGCGCCCTTCGCCTGATCAGCGAATGTAACAGTCAGCTTGTTTTCAGTAATAAACCGCTCTAATTCAGGCCAGACGGCAGATGTAGCCTCTGGAATTGAAAGCCAATGAAGGTCACCCAACTGATACCGACGAATTGTCGGTAACGTCAATGTGCGAAGCGCAGCTTCCGCACGCGGCGCTTCGAACGAGCCTCCATACAATCCTGCGGTTGGCTCATCGACACCAGGGATGCTTAATGATTCATTGACTCGATCGTCAGAAAGCCCTTCTGGCACTTTAAGCTTTGGCTCCACATAGGCTGCCTGGTAGTCCAATTGACGATCACGAATAGCGGCTTGCTGGTTTGAACCAGAACAACCAACTAACGAACTGATAACGATAAGCGAAAGAACTCGTTTCACAGGCTAATTCCTGCTTGTTCACAGGCTTCGCGAACAGCGGCTTTTCCTTCATCGGTCAGTGGCACGAGCGGCAAACGGCAGTCTGCTCGCATCATGCCCATTTCAGATAATGCCCATTTACTCGGAATCGGGTTCGGTTCAACAAACAATTTTGAATGCAGACCCAATAGTTGATTATTCAGTGCTTCAGCCTCTGCACGATTGCCAGCCATCGCATGCTCAACCATCTGAGACATCAAGCGCGGCGCGACATTCGCGGTCACAGAAATGTCACCATCACCACCTAGCAAACACAATTCCATGGCAGTCGGATCATCTCCGGAATAAACAGCAAATCCCTCGGGACGATTCTTAAGAACGTACTTCGCTCGCTCTAAATTACCCGTCGCATCCTTGATTCCGGCGATATTCGCCACCTGAGCCAACTCGAGCGTTGTATCGTCGGCAATGTCAGTAACGGTCCGTCCTGGTACGTTGTACAAAATAATCGGTAGATCAGTGCTAGAAGCGACTGCCTTAAAATGCGCGAGTAAGCCGCTTTGTGGCGGCTTATTGTAGTAGGGAGCAACAGATAAAATCGCATCGGCGCCAGCTTTTGTGGCTGCCTCTGTCAGTTGGCACGCCTCTGCTGTTGAGTTGGAGCCTGCGCCCGCAATCACAGGAATTCGACCGGCCACGTACTCTACAGTGGCCCTAATGACATCACTATCTTCTGAATGGGATAACGTTGCAGACTCTCCAGTTGTTCCGACAGCAACGATCGCATGCGTGCCTTCATTGACATGAAAATCAACCAATCGTTTCAGTGCGTCGTAATCCACAGCCCCTGATGCATTAAATGGAGTGACAAGCGCAACGATACTGCCTCGAATCATGTCGATAGAACCTTCAATATGAATAAGCCCTCTATGGTACAGACCGAGCGATTCTCACGGCAAGGTTGCAAACCACAAAAAAATCGCCACTCACAACTAAAACCAACTGCAGGAGCCGCTATGAGCATCGAAGTCAACGCACCAATCCCTGAATTTGCGCCACTCAAGGCAACTTCGGACACCGAAGTTTCTTCTGACACTTTAAAGGGCCAATTGTCTGTTCTCTATTTCTACCCGAAAGACAGCACACCTGGCTGCACAACAGAAAGTCAGGATTTTTCGAGACTCTATCCAGAATTTACGGCGCTTGGTTGCCAGATTTTTGGAGTATCTCGCGACTCGATCAAAAGCCATGAAAACTTTAAAGCAAAGCAAAATATGCCATTTGAGCTGATCTCAGACCCTGATGAAGCGCTGTGCAATGCATTTGATGTCATGAAAATGAAGAACATGTATGGAAAGCAAGTTCGTGGCGTCGAGCGGTCGACATTCCTGATCGACCAGACAGGCAAACTGGTGGCTGAGTGGCGCAAAGTGAAAGTGCCTGGCCACGCTGAAGAAGTCCTAGAGACATTGAAAGGCTTGTCTTAATCGACAATCTCAATAATGAATTCGTGCGGATCACCTTCGCTAACTGATGTCAGTTGATGGCCCGCACGTTGGCAAAATGCCGGTATATCCCGAAGAGAGATTGGATCCGTGGTCACCAACCGAATCACGCGATCAGATGAGCTCTCATTGATCGCAACCTTGAGTTTCAACAAAGGCAGTGGGCATTTCAAATCGGTACAGTCGAGTGTTCGCATAATCCTTCCTATATACTTCGGATTATAGTCAAAACGGGTCTTTTAATGCGAAAGCTTGCTCTTCTCTTATTATTTGTCGCGTTCACGACAACTGCAGAACGCGCGAGTGCGCTCTCCGCTGACGATCTCGCGACGCGTGAGGGCGAGATTGCGTTTGGCCAGGCATGGCTGAAATCCATGCGTAGCCGCCTAGGGGAACGCATTGATCCGTTTTGCACAGATCTTTTAGAAACCTGGCTCACCCGTCTTAAAAACCAATTTGACCTCGGTACAATGCCAATGACGGCCTTGTGCCTTAACAGTCAGGAATTTAATGCCTTTGCAGCGCCGGGTGGCATTGTTGGTGTCAATCGAGGCGTTTATCTCGATCTGAAATCCGAATCAGAAATCATGGCCATTCTCGCACACGAGCTCGCCCACCTCGCGCAACGCCATCATTACCGCGGACTCCGGAATTCAGAGCGAATGTCCACAGGAACTCTGGCCACACTGGCTGGCGTTGTCGCTGCCATCGCGACGCGTCAAGGACAGGCCGCTCAATCATTGATCATGGGAGGCCAAGCGGCCAATGCGACTTCTGCTCTCGCCTATTCGCGTGACTACGAACGCGAAGCTGATCGCATTGGGGTCACTGCACTACAGGGTGCCGGGTATCCTCCTCAGGCGATGTCTCAGGTGCTTCAAGTCCTGAGTGAGAAGCAATCACAGTCAACCCGTGATCTTGCGTTCTTAAGCACTCACCCATTGGGGATTGAAAGACAGTCAGATCTCGATGCGCGCGTCGCTCAAATGAATCAAACAGATACCGGCACTCCAGTACTTAGCGCCGTTGATTTCTCGTTGTTTCGATGCATCCAAACAGAAGGGCTTCAGATCAGCTACACCACAAACCCTGAGGCCAACTGTGGATCCATTCACAAAATTCTCGAGCTTTATAGAAGCGAGCAATATAAGGACGCTCTCGTGTTGTTTGATCAACTACCACTCAGCACTCGCAATACCTTCAGCGGCCTCGATATTGAAATCGCGCTAACCATTAAGACTGGAGATTTCGACAGAACGAAGCAAGCAATTGATACCATCGCCTTGTTCTACCCCTCATGGCTTCAGCCCACGATTGCTCGCGTCGACCTCACGATTGCCCAAGGTATTGCAGAACTCCCTCGAGAACTCCGGGAGCACATGGTTCAGCGCCCAGAACGCTTGGATTTATGGCGCGCACTTGCACGCTTTGCACAAGCATTCAAACAAGATCATCTACTCTTTGAAGCGCGCGGTTGGGATGCATTACTGAATGGCAAACTTGAAGCATCAAAAACGCAACTGTCACGGGCACGTGACTCCTGGCCTAAATCGCTGGACCAACGACCGCTTGAACTGCTTGAAAAAGCGATTAACCAGACAGAGTCGCTTTAAACTCGAGCATACGCGTCAATGGTTTCATGGCTTTTTGTCCAAGCTCTGGATCAACGAGCACTTCACATGTTGGATCCCAGGAATCGAGTACTCGATTAATACCCGACAAACGATTCATCGCCATCCATGGACAGTGCGCGCAGCTCTGACATGTACCACCAGCCCCTCGAGTCGGCGCTTCCAATAATAATTTACCGGGAACCTGCTGCTGCATTTTGTAAAAAATCCCTTTATCTGTTGCGACGATAAAGGTTGAATTCGGAAGTCGAACTGCGGCGTCAATCAGTTGAGAAGTCGAACCGACAGCGTCAGCTCGCTCTATCATCTCTTCAGGTGATTCAGGGTGCACCAAAAGGCCCGCGCCCGGATGCATCGACATCAATGCATCAAGATCATGCAGTCTAAATTCTTCATGCACAACACATGCGGAATCCCACAAGAGCATGTCAGCATTTGTCTGTTTTTGAACATATCGACCGAGATACCGATCGGGCGCCCAAATCAGAGATTCACCTTTGGCTGCCAGAGCATCGACCACGTCAACTGCAATCGAGGACGTTACAACCCAATCAGCGCGCGCTTTCACTGCGGCCGATGTATTAGCGTATACAACAACCGTTCGCTCGGGATGCGCATCGCAAAATGCATTAAAAGCCTCTTCGGGGCATCCGAGATCCAAACTGCAGGTGGCCTCGAGCGTTGGCATAAAAATCTGTTTTTCTGGGCTTAATATTTTTGCGGTCTCACCCATGAATGAAACACCGGCAACAATTAATTTCGATGCAGGATCACTGGCGCCAAAACGCGCCATCTCCAAAGAATCTGAAACCACCCCGCCAGTCTCTTCAGCTAACCTCTGGATCTCTGGGTCAACGTAGTAGTGCGCCACCAGCCGAGCACCAGAAGCAAGAAGTTTCTCTTTGACCTCTTCATAAAGCTCAGCTTCTTGATTTGAAGCTTGGTCGGCATCAGACAACGCACGATCAAGATATGCCCTGACATCAGCTCGGGTCGCAATGTAATCGTCCAATTGTAGTGTCATGTTTTTTTCCGGCGGGATAAGCGTGGTAAGAAATCATCCGGCTTATCTTTAAGCCAGTCAACGAATGCCTCTATCTCTGGGTGACTACGCAATAATTCAACCGAATAAAAATGAACCGCAAGCTCGCGTTCTTTCAAGGTGCGATGAACATGTCGGTGACAGGGCTTACATAGATACGCAATGAGACTGTTCAGTTCCGTTTTCGAGTATTTAGAACGAACGACGCCAAATCGATGCGTTCGTTTTGGAATTAGGTGATGGCGAGTTAAAGACGCCTGGCGTCCGCACAATTCACATTGCATTTAATCATCCAGCCCAACATCAAAAAATACATTGAAATTATAAACAATAAGAATAATATTCATCTATTGATCTAATTTATTGAATATTTATCACATGAATGAACTATCAGCGAAAGATAAAGAAATAGCCAGAATTCTCCAAAAAGACGCGGATATAACCAATGCGGAGCTTGCGAAACGGATCGAGCTATCTCCATCAGCAGCCCTCGGGCGAGTAAAAAACCTGAAAGCTTCCGGAACCATCCGCGGGATCTTTGCAAAACTCAATGCAGATCAACTTGGCTATTCTTTGCACGTGTTTGTCTATATCAAACTCTCAAACCAGGCCAAAGAGACACTGACTTATCTCGAAGGTGCTGTAAAGATGAATACACGAGTCCAAGATTGTTTCCGAATGACTGGGGAATATGACTACGCCCTTCGTCTCCTTTTAAAAGACACATCTGAACTTGAATATTTTCTGACGCACGAATTGAGTAGGATCCCGCATATCGCTTCAATTCGAACAGAAGTCGCGATGAAATGCATTAAACAAGACACGAGCATCACCCTCTAGTTCATATCTTTGGCGCACCGAAAACCGATGTAAACAACAGCTGTATCTCTCGGTTTCGTTGCCCGATCACTTCGATGCATCCGAAAAGCTTCATACCACCAGCTGCCACCGGCAGTCCCTTGTTGTCCACCCTGGCCACTATTAACCCATTCCCAAACATTCGCACCCATGTCGTACAGACCATTCACCCCTTCCTTTGTGGACCCAACGGGCGCCGGACCAACACCACGATCGAGTAGGTGACTAAAACTCATAGGAGGACGGTATCCGCATTCCGATAAGCAGTTGGCCCCCTCAGGGGAATTTCCCGTCGGATAGGGATATTGCCGACCATTTTCAAATTCAGATGGCGGCTCCTCCCGATGCTCAACATAGGCTGCTTCTCGCCACTCATTTTCAGTCGGCAGTCGTGCTCCACGCCATTGGCAATAGGACTCTGCTTCGTCGTATGTCAAATGAACTGCAGGCAGCTGTTCACTTGACTCAAGACCAAATGGCGTTCTCCATGTCCATCCGGATTTCTGCTCCCACCCCCAACCATATACTTCGCCACCACCAGCCCGCTCGGCTTGACTCACAAATCCGGTGTCATTCGCAAATTGTTTGAAATCAGCAATTGAAACCTCTGTCCGATCGATGAGAAAGCCATTAATTGGTTGCATCGGTGGCGAAGCGAGGATTGGTACTGAATACAGGCTCAGTGAAATCAATAAAACTCGCATAACAGACCTCGTCATCTGTAAATCCAACATGGTTTTGATAAGGTTAGGCCGTCGAACTACAAGGTCTTTTATGCGCCCATCAGCACTACACATTCCACCTGTCCGCATTGAGCGCTCTGTAACCCGCGCCATCCAGCCTGTTATCTCGAATGCCGGGTACAACCGCGTTTTAGTTGTCAGTGGATCAGTGCGAGACAAAGTGGCTGAGTTAATCCGAGACATAAAAAACTCAGTCGATGTCGTCGCGATGATTGAGGTTCACGGCGAGCCTTCGCTCCCGTTACTTGAAAAGCACGTCAAAGCAACAAAAAAGCTCGATATCGACGGGATTATTGCCATTGGTGGCGGCTCAGTTCTTGATATGGCCAAGGCCTTGTCCGGTCTTGTCCCAGCAAAACAACCCATCGTCTCTTACCTAGAAGTAGTCGGCCTTGGGCTACCTCTGGAGGAAACACCAATTCCATGGATGGCAATACCTACAACTGCGGGAACTGGTTCAGAAGTGACTAAAAACGCCGTTATCGACGTACCTGATGCAAATCGCAAGGTCAGTCTTCGTGATGCTCGTTTGCTACCTCATCTCGCATTGATCGATCCGGAATTGACCGATCATTCTCCAAAACGAATTACTCTGGCCTGCGGTCTTGATGCAATCACTCAGTGTATTGAGCCGTATCTTTCAAAAAAACGAACACCTCTAACCGACGCACTGGTTGAGCCTGTCATTCCGAAAGCACTCAAAGCGCTCGCTAATCTGATGCAAACAGAGTCCTCAACTGACCGGGATACCATGGTACTCGCGAGCGTGACTGGCGGAATCGCTCTTGCAAATAGTGGCCTGGGCATTGTCCATGGATTCGCAGGCCCCCTCGGCTCTGTAACCGGAGCAGCACATGGGGAAATTTGCGCCGCACTTTTGGCTCACGGTTTAAGAGCACATCAACGCTATGTCGCAGATACTGAGCTCGTCACGCGTATAGGAACCATCCAATACTGGATCACAGATGCCTTGGGCGGAACTCCAGAAAACGCATTCGACACATTGGATCAGTGGGTTAAATCACAAGGAATCGTTGGCCTTGGCTCATTAGGGCTGAACGCCTTTCAAATCCCTGATGTTGCTTTAGCCTCTCAATCCTCTTCATCCATGAAAGCCAATCCAGTGGATCTCGATCTTGAGATTCTGGCCCGAATCCTTGAAGAAGCGCTGTAAACATCCGATAGTGTAAGTGTTATTGGATAAGGTGTTTTATGAGCTTTGAATTTCGCTGGATCATTGGATCAATCTTTGCTGTTGTGATTGCAGGGGCTGGGCTATTGGTCTACGGAATCATCGAATCAAACTCGTCAAGGAGCGCGCCAAAGGCCACTATTGATGCTGGCGAGGGCGCTGCCATTAAAATTGATAACTGGGAGTGTATGCGCGGAGAAGATCAGCGTGGCGCTCCATACAGTTATTCTCGCAATGCCAGAAACGGTGCGACTGGCCCCGCGTCGCTTGCGTGCAAAAAGGAAAACTAATTAATGAGTTATACCGTCTATCTTTCAGGCGAAATCCATACCTCTTGGCGACAAGACATTATTGAAGCCACCACTGACCTTGATATCCGGTTTACTGCGCCCGTCACCGATCACCCGGCGTCTGATGCCGCAGGTGATTTTTTAGGACCCGTCGAACCTGGGTTTTGGCGTGATCAGCAGTCAAGCGGCGTCAACGCGATTCGAACACGCCACGATATTGACCGAGCAGATCTTGTGGTCGTTCGTTTCGGCGATAAATACAAACAATGGAATGCAGCCTTTGATGCGGGCTACTGTGCTGCCAAAGGGATCCCGTACATTACCTTGCATGACGAAGATATTGTGCATCCTCTTAAAGAAGTCGACCAAGCGGCTTACGCATGGTGTAAGACCACTGACCAGGTCGTCCAACTGCTTCGCTACGTCCTCACTCAATCATAACTAGTGGAATCACTCGCCTGGTATCAATATGGCGCGATTGGACTAATTTTTGTTTGGTCGGGATTCGTACGCAGCGGACTTGGCTTTGGTGGTGCCGTCCTCGCCCTCCCATTTCTATTACTGATTGTTAACGACCCATTAGTATTTTTACCGCTAATTGCGGTTCACCTGATCTTTTTCTCGACCCTCATCATGATCCAGAGCGCCCGTAACAAGGGGCCTGATCAATTGAAAACGATTAACTGGGTTTACTTAAAGCGAAGCATGGGAATCATGATTCTTCCCAAGATCGCTGGAGTGATTGGGCTTTTGACGCTACCACCGGTCATCATGAGCACGATTATCTTCTTGATCGTTCTCGCTTACGCAATTGGCTACATCATCAATAGACCCATCCAAATTAAAACCAAATTTCAAGAGTACGGGTTTCTTGGGCTTGGGGCCTATGTATCGGGGACCTCACTCACTGGCGCGCCGTTGATCGTCCCAGTCGTCGCATCACATGTCGCGAAACACGAGCTTAGAAACACGCTGTTTGTCTTGTGGTGGATATTAACGCTGATTAAATTGGCGTCATTTGTCATTGCTGGAGTCGACTTACAACTGATTCACCATATATGGCTTCTCCCCTGTGCTTTTATAGGCCACCTTCTCGGTAATCGAATGCACAATTACCTAGTCGAGCAAGAGACACCCACATTTTTCAGGGTTTTGGGTATCGCTCTTGTGGTTGTCAGTCTCACGGGCCTTGTGAAGCCGCTCTTTTTCGGATGAGACAGCAACAGAGAGTTAGGATCTCAGTGAGCCTGCAGACCTAATCGACGACCGGATAAATCGGCTCTTTCCAAGGATGACTGGGATGATCCATCATCAATTCCACAAACACAGGAATCAGTGAGCCTAATATTTCAGCCCCATCGCGCACCTGAGCACGGTTGATCGCTCCAGACCACGTGCTTCCGCCATGGATGATCTGATTGCGCAAAACATACAGTCGATCAAACAACTCGTTTAAAACCCGCTCAGTATCTTTTTCAGCCAGTGCCAGTTTGGCTTTTTTAACAGAGGATTCGAGTTTCTCCTGCCAATCTTCATTGCCTTCAATACCATTTTGGTGATTCCAGAAAGGGCCAAATACAAACTGATTTTCTAACACCAGGCGGATTTCATGCGGGAAGCGAGTCCACACCAGGTGGTACACACGGTCATCTTGGTCAAACGATAAGAGCGTACTCAAAAAGCTTTTGAAACGACCTTTCTCAGAGACGTGGTACGCAATGCCAATATCTTGTGAATATGCCGAATTGAAAGCGATCCACAGAAACACGAAAGCTGCATCAGGATCATCGTGTTCCTGTGCCGCACGCTGCAACCAACTAATCGCTCGGTGTACACGGAGTCCCAGGCTGTCACCAAAGCCCTCACGCAGGCTCCGCTGTTTCTCCTTTAAAGTGTTCGCTTCGGATTCGGTAATCACGGCAATCCCTCATGACTTGATAATGAGAGTCTACCTTGTTGTGACGCATTGCGAGAGCGTCTGCATCATTGTGAATTGATAGACGCTTGGAATCGTGCATTTGGGCTTAGGCAATGGAAGCCGGATGTGTTTGGGATCACGGAAGCGAGTCGTGCCCGAGGCCACATCAATTGAAGGGACGCGATACTTTGGAATCTTACGGATCTCATAGGTCTGTTCGCATGCAACTCTGAATTTCAGAGGCGTATTCGCATTCCCATCATGATCATAATGAAACGTACGGCAGGCCGCGCTGACATCAAAGGATGCAATGACTGCTATCAGTGTGAAAATTCCTATACGCATGATCTATCAATCGGAATCACTCGAACTTTTTTGAGTATTAGGACGAGTGACTCATTCGTTGATGCATCCAGTAACCGCTTACGAAGATGACCCCCGTCACGAGAATGGACCATAAGGATCCTGTCGCCAATCCCGTAATTGCCTGCCCCGTATTGCAACCAAGCGCCAAAATACCGCCAACGCCCATTAATATCGCACCAAAGAAATAGCGAGCATGATCAGAAGCTGACTCAAATGTTTGCCACTGAAACTCTCCGCGAACGACTGAGGAAACGAATGCCCCAACTAGCACGCCCAATATCAAAGTCACGTTAAATGTTGGCTCAAGGCCTGATGCAAGCTGAAGATAAGTCATGGCCTCGCCGATTGGAGCCACAAAAGTCAAAGACATCGGCGCCATTGGGTCAAAATCATCAGCGCCCAAAACAGCAGTCGTTGACCAAGCTCCTGCAACTAAAAAGCCAACTAACAGCCCACCGATCAGATTGCGGTTCAGCCCGTGACGAAGTGCGAAAAATCCGATGACAACTGTTGCCAGAGCAATCAAAGGCCACTCGAATCCTGGAAGCGATAACAAAACTGATTCAGTTGGCAGCTCAAGAGTTGCTGTTTGCTGAAGCTCAACACGAGATTCAGCGATTAAACCTTTAAACGTTGCATACGCTGACACGCCAACAACCAATAATCCGAACCACGCGCGCAGGTTGCCTGAAGCACTTAGCACCACAAGTCGTGCAGGACATCCACGAGTCAGCATCATGCCGCATCCAAAAGCGATCGCACCGATCAGTGTCGTCCACCAAGATAAGGCTTCAGGAAAATAAACTGTTTGGCTCGCATCCAGATGACCATCCAAGATCATCCATTGAGTCATCGGAAGCGCCAATAACAAGGCACCCAGCCAACCTGTCAAGGTCGCGCCGCCACGCCCGTCTGCTAGATCAGAAATTCCGCGCCGCACGCAAAACGCGGTCGACTGCGCAACGATTCCATAAAAGCAACCAACCAAAAGACCGGTTATAACGAATAACGTGCGAACGTCTAGCTCTTCCATGGTGACTCCTTAAATAAAGCGCGCGAATGCTAACACTTTGATCTTCATCAAGACAGATTCTCGAAATACTGGCCAAATAGCACCTATCCCCGCACACTATTGTCTACAAATAACTGTGTGAATCGCATGATTGAATTCTTTGAACAATTCTCAAGTGGGCAAGTTGCCGTTGTCCTTGGCATCGTCACTGGCCTGTTATTCGGTGTCTTCGCTCAACAAAGCCGATTTTGTTTACGGTCAGCCTGTATCGAATTCTGGCGTACCCGACCAAACGCCAAATTCTCGATTTGGCTCTTCACTTTTTCGACTGCTTTGATCTTGACGCAACTACTGATTCACAACGAAATACTTGAAACAACCAGTATTCGGCAGCTCACAACAACAGGCTCGCTATCTGGCGCTATTGTTGGCGGCTCTTTATTCGGGATTGGCATGATCATGGCCAGAGGCTGCGCGAGTCGACTACTAGTCCTCTCAGCGACCGGAAACTTGCGAGCACTTGTTGCAGGTCTTGTGGTTACCGTCGTCTCTCAAGCTGCGTTACGCGGAGGGTTGTCCCCCGCTCGCAATGAAATCTCGAGCTGGTGGTTGATTGATTCAAGTAATCGCAATCTATCGATTTATCTTCCAGAATTTGGCGCACTCATTTTTGGAGTGATTCTTTTCCTCGCCGCCATTTGGCTTGCTAAAAAAAGCGCCGCAGCGCCTTGGTATCAATTCGGCGCTGTTCTCGTTGGTGCATCCGTCGCGCTCGGTTGGGGACTGACAGCGTGGCATGCCAGTTGGTCGTTTGAAGTGATTAACGTCAAGAGCGTCAGTTTCACAGGGCCTTCGGCCGATACGCTAATGGGGTTAATCAATATGCCGGTGCTGCCGCTGTCATTTGATATCGGCATTGTCATGGGTGTTTTTGCTGGCAGTTTCCTAGCCGCGCAATTGACTGGCGAATTCAAAGTCCAGACTTTCACAGAGGATACTGGGCTGTCACGTTACTTAATCGGCGCGTGTCTCATGGGATTTGGCGGCATGCTAGCTGGTGGCTGCGCTGTTGGCGCAGGTGTCACTGGAGGCGCTGTCATGGCGATCACAGCATGGATCGCTTTGTTATTTATGTGGCTCTCAGCAGGTATCACCGATCGGCTACTCGATTATCGAACCGAAACCGCAAGCAGTACTCATTAAGATTCAGGAATCGGGCGTGGCCGGCCATCTTGGTCTAGTGCCACAAACGTAAAGAGTGCCTCTGTAACCTTTTCTGTCTCATCCCCATCGCGTGGTCGACGCCATGCCTCAACCTTAATTTTCATTGATGTGCGCCCAATGGATTCAAGCTCTGCAAAGAGTGTCACTTCATCACCAACTGATACCGGCTTTAAAAACTGAATCCCATCAACCGCAATAGTCGCACTTCGACCGCGAGCAACGCGAGCCGCTGTATTCCCGGCCGCTAAATCCATTTGGGCCATCAACCAACCACCAAAAATATCACCCGCAGGATTAGTATCTGCCGGCATTGCGATTGTCCGGATCGCAGG
>CAJXTO010000022.1 GCA_913061245.1 uncultured Oceanospirillales bacterium | reverse complement strand
GAGCGCGAAGGTTACGAAGGGATCGAAGCAGCATGAGCGGATTCAGTGAGTGGTTGGCTGACGTCAAGGACGTCCATGCGCCAGAGGCGCTAGCGGTTGGCTTACCCACAAAACGTGTCGAGTCATGGAAGTATGTCCCCACCCGAGGTCTGGCCCGCACCACATGGCAGCCGGCAAATCCTAAAGCGACAGAGCAATTTGCTTTAACCGGGGGGCAGTTTGTTAACGTCCCCGCGACCGACGGATTGACGGTCTCTGACACTGCGCTGACAGCCTCTGAGCAGAAACGCATTGATGGGATCAATCAGGCACATGGATTTGGTCTCACACAAGCTGCACTTGAAAACGCGCGATTAACACTGACTGTTCAAAAAACCGCATCGGTTGTTCTGAACTTGCACCACCTCGCGAATCAAGCAAATTCAGCGGGCTTTTCGACGCTCCTTATCCGTGTTGAGGCTGGTGCTCAACTCACACTCGTTGAGCAGTTCGAGTCAACTGACGTTGATACAGCAAACCTCAGTTCACTTCGTTGTTTGATGACACTGGAACGCGATTCATCAGTCACTCATGTACGCTTCCAAGCAGCCAATACGGCAGCTCACGTGTTCTCTAACCTCGATATTGAGTGCGGTGAAAATGCATCCTACCGACTGCAAACGATCGAATTCGGATCAAAGTTAGCGCGCAATGACATTTATATTGCTTTGGCTGGTCGTGAGGCTTCGGCATCTGTGAATGGACTTGCGATCACAAACGGCTCGCAATACCACGACACCCACCTTGCAATTGATCACGTGGTGGGAGAAACCAACAGCGAGATGACCTTCCGAAATATGGTCGATGGCAAAGGTGAAGCAACGTTTAATGGCCGTGTATTGATCCGCAAAGATTCACAGCGGTCAGCGACAGAGCAATCGATTGCTAATCTCCTGTTATCGGAATCTGCGCGCGTGAATCCAAAACCGGAACTCGAAATTTATGCCGATGACGTCACTGCCTCACACGGCTGTACAGTTGGGAGTCTGAATAAGACAGAACTCTTCTACTTAAAGAGTCGCGGACTGTCTGAAGCCGACGCACGCGCATTTTTGCAGTATGCCTTCGCGGAAAAAATCGTTGAGGAAATCGAGCACCCAGACATACGAGAATTAGTTGAGACACAACTATTGGGTGAGCTGAAGCATGGTGAGCTGATCGCTGAGCTTAAGGAATCTGTCGATGTTTGATTTGGCGCGTGTTCGCAGTGACTTCCCTATTTTGGCACGTGAAGTCCACGGACAACCGCTTGTTTACTTGGACAACGCCGCCACATCGCAAAAGCCAACCCAGGTCATCGAATCGATTAGTGATTATTACGATCGATACAACTCGAATGTCCATCGTGGGGTGCACACCTTAAGTGGCGAAGCGACAGATGCCTATGAAGGCGCTCGCGCAAGGATCGGACAGTGGTTCGGTGTCGACGATACTGGCGAAGTGATCCTGCTTCGCGGAGCCACTGAAGCACTGAATCTCGTTGCCAACGTACTCTCAACCCGTCTCAAATCAGGCGATGTCGTTTTAGTTGGTGAAACAGAGCACCACGCAAATATTGTCCCCTGGCAGCAGCTCGAATCTCGCATCGGAATCCGGGTCATCCCAATTCCAGTGGATGCGACAGGTACGCTGTGTTTGGAATCAGCAAAAGCGCTTTGTCAGGAACACGATGTCGCTGTCATTGCAGTCGGGCACGTCTCAAACGCGATTGGTGCTCTAAATGACGTTACAGGCTTCATTCAGTTGGCCAAAGAAAACAATGCCTTCTCGGTCATCGATGGCGCGCAAGCTGCACCACATATGCGAGTCAATGTAAAAGATCTCGAAGCCGACTTCTATGCGGTGAGTGCACACAAATGCTGTGGCCCAACTGGGATTGGTGTTCTGCTCGGACAACGTGAACTCTTGGAATCACTTCCGCCATGGCAAGGCGGCGGCGATATGATTGATCGCGTGAGCTTCAGTGGAACCACCTATAACGAGTTGCCATGGAAGTTTGAAGCAGGCACACCCAACATTGCCGATACAATTGGGTTTGCTAAGGCTCTCGATTATCTCGATTCAATTGATTTCGACGGCGCCATAGCGCACGAACATCAGGTGCATCAGCACCTGATACAAGCCATGCTCAGCCGAGATAAGGTCGATGTATTGGGTCATCCAGAGCATTGGGTAAGCGTCTGTTCATTTAACGTGAAAGGCGCTCATCCAACAGATGTCGGAACTCTTCTTGACCAACTCGGTATCGCTGTAAGAACTGGTCATCACTGCGCGATGCCAACAATGGAGCACTTCGGTCTACCAGGCACCGCGAGGGCGTCGGTTGCGTTCTACAACTCGATCGATGAAGTCGATCGTTTCTTAGAAGCACTCGATCGCGTGATTGGGATGCTGACAGACTAATGATTCCCTTTGCCGAACTCGACAAAGGCTCAGAACTCACCGTTCTCGAGAACGTCACAGGTAAACAAGTCCCTCAAGGCATTCCGTTAACTCTCGGTATCGGAGAAACAGTCACGGTCACCCAAGCACTGGGTGACACCTTGACCCTCGATATTGGTAGTCGCCTAGTGCGAATTGAAACAGAGGATCTGGCAAAGCTTGGCGTCGAGGCGCCAGCGCAACTCGATACCGAGGACGCCCTTTCGCTTGAAGATCAGGTTTGGGATGTACTCAGACAAAGCTATGATCCAGAAATTCCCGTCAATATCGTGGAACTTGGTTTAATCTATGATTTGAGAATCTCGACTCTCATCGATGGTCGAACACACGTTCGAGTTGACATGACGTTAACAGCGCCAGGCTGCGGGATGGGGCCCATCATGGCACGAGATATCAAGGATAAAATTGAGGCGCTCTCGGGAGTCGATCAAGCAGACATACAAATGGTCTTTGATCCACCTTGGGATGCAAGCAGAATGACTGAGGAAGCTCGCTTGGAGGCGGGCTTATTCTAGGAGGCGATATGAGTCAATGGATCGAAATCTCAACGATTAATGCGCTGGCTGATGGTGCGTATGAGCGTTTCGAGTTCGATGACGTTGATGTGTTGGTTTTTCGCGAAGGCGATCATGTCTTCGCGATTGAAGATCTATGCACTCACGACGGTGCAGAACTCTGCGGTGGTCTCTACATGAATGGCGAAATCGAGTGTCCGCGACATGGCGCTAGGTTTTGCGTCAAAACAGGCCAAGCACTCTCTGCACCCGCCTATGGACAGGTATCGACTTTCCCTATTCGCATCAACGATGACGGAGTGATCGAGCTTCAACTCGAAGACGCCTGATGCGTCAGCCACTCCTCGTATTTGGCTTCACCTCAGCAGCTTCAGCGATTGCATTTGAAGCCATCAACTTTCCACTCGGCGCCATGATTGGGCCCATGTTCGCGGTTGCATTTCTAGCGCATTTCTCAGGCATCCATCAAAAGCCTGGTACCGATGCCCACCATTTTGCGGTATTGCTCATCGGCCTCGCACTTGGCAACCAAGTGACTCCGGATATCTTTGAACGTATTCAGTTATGGCCCGTTAGCCTCCTGATGATGATTGTCACCATGGTGTTTATTTTCTGGCTCGTCGGCAAACTCAATCGGCGCATGCTCAAGCTCGATCCTGTCAGCGCCCATATGGCTGCAGCGCCAGGCAATCTATCCTCTGCACTTGCTGTCACCGAACACTATGGTGGAGCGTTATCACAAGTCGCGGTCTATCAGAGTCTACGACTCGCCTTCCTGACACTGATGGTTCCTGTGCTCTTCGTCGTGCCTGAGCAAGTTAAAACGCCGTTTATCTTCGAACAGTCGGACTTTATTTCGTGGATCATTGTTCTTCCAATCGCCTGGCTATTAACGGGACTGCTTCGGCATTTTAAGGTCACAACGCCTGGCTTAATTGTCGGCGTCTTTGGAGGTGCGATACTTGGCTTGTCTGGGCTCACACAACTCAACACTCCACCTGCCTTCATCGGACTTGCCATGATGCTATTTGGCTGGCGCATTGGGATCGACATCATCGGGCAAGGTCTCCGCGTTCTGCTCAAAACATTTCCTCCTGCTGCACTTTCTACACTAGTGGCGGTAATCCTGGCCTTTGCTGGCAGTTTCGCTGTGAACCAAATCCTCGGATTTCCTTTTATCGACGCAGCTCTCGCATTCATGCCCGGGGGGTTTCAAGTGATGCCCGTTGTTGCATTGGAGGCCGGTGCTGATGGACTCTATGTCACAACACATCACCTCGTTCGCGTACTCGCGATGGGGGTTCTCATTCCATTTTTTGCGAGTTATTGGAGCCGCTCTTGAGTTTTCTTGACCATTTCGACCGCGCACACAATGCCGACCTTCAATCATGGACACCCTGGTTTCAAGGCGATGCATTACTTGGTTATGTGCAAGACAATTTCAAAAAACGCGGGCTAGATTTCGGTTTGTGGCAAGAGTCAGAACACGGGCTTGTGATTCCAAGCCTGTCTGAAGGAGACCTCAATCAGCTCTTCGCCAGATTTGCAAAAGACACCTACGAAGAAGGGTTGTTGTGGAGCTGGGTTGGCGAACCTTTTCCTGTGAAAGCCTCAGTAACAGATCCAACCCGTTTTGTGATGGAGCGCACCTTGACCGCGCCACTCGGTTGCCTCACGTTCGGCGTGCATCTCAACGGCTACGTCAGGACACGAAATGGCATCGAGTTGTGGGTGGCGAAACGGTCCGAACACAAACCCACATTTCCGGGGAAACTCGACAATATGGTTGGCGGTGGCCAGCCAGCTGGGCTTGGGCTATTCGAAAACTTACTCAAAGAGTGCTTCGAAGAAGCTGGCATTTCTGAGACACAGGCGAGCCAATCGATTGCGACAGGGACCATCAGCTATCGCCACACCGATGGACGCGGATTAAAGCGCGATATTTTGTATTGTTATGATTTAGAGCTTCCCGATAGTTTCGTTCCAGTTTGTCAGGATGGCGAAGTCGAGTCATTCGAGAGACTGCCGATTGATAACGTACTATCGATGATCGAAACCACTGATGCATTCAAATACAACTGCAATCTCGTGATCATCGATTTCGCAATTCGACACGGAGTTTTAACAGGGGACAACACCCCAGATTATGCAGAACTTTGCGAACGAAGAAACCAGCTCGCGAGCTAGCCAAGTCCTGCAAGCAAACGAAGATCCATCGGGGTACGCAATGCTGGGTCTTCTGCTTTGCACGTTTCGTGACCAATAACTTCGTCATACGCGCATTGATGAACAATCACCGCTTCAGTTCCACCGACGTCAGCGAGTGCAATGCCTGCCTGCGTTGACGACTTAAATACGTGGTTGTCCCCATCGGCCTTTTTTAACATCGTCTCGCCAACGTCTGTGACGATTTTGACGAGATAAATGATTCCCTCAAATGCGTGGATCTCGAGAGTCGGAGACTGCCCTTTGGCGATCAATGCTTTGAGATCCGTTAGCGTCATTTGATACTCCCTTGATATCGGCCATCACGTACCGCTTTCAATGACTCCCTCAACGCATCCAAGGTCAGCGGCGATTCAATACCAAGCCGATCGATGAGTTCATGATGATGTGCCGCCGCTGAGCCACCGACGAACACTGGGATTTTCCCATCCAATTGCGATCTCAACCGCGTCAACTCCGTCGGAATACGCGGATCATCAGCAGGGTAAGTCAGCGACAAACTGACTGCGCGCGCTCCAGACTGAAGAGCACAAGCAACAATTTCATCAGCTGGTGTATTGGGACCTAAATACACGGGTAGCCACCCATCGACCGATACCAGCGCTGCAACCATCAATGCACCGAGTTCGTGGAGTTGTCCCGTTGGCGTGGTAATGACGATTTTCGGCTCGCTGCCGGTATAGGTCTCTCGGAATCGAAGTGCGCCGATAAAGGTTCTTAAGTGTGCAGTCGCCATATGCTCATGAGCGATCCGCAGTTTACCAAGTCGGGTGGATTCACCAATTTCACGAAGCAGTGGTCCAATCACTGTTTCAAGATACGCCGGTAGCGATTGCTTAACCAATCCTTCCTGCAACAATTGATCAAACCGATGTTGATCCATTGTTTGTACCGCAAACAACATCGCATCGATGTCATCTTGAGTATCCGTCGACTCAAGCGGGCTAGTCCAACTGGGACGATAGACTTCGGCCTGATTCTCTTGTGCTTGATCGTAACGACTGTCTTCCGAGACCACATCTCGAAGCGCTTCAAGTGTTAGGGGAGCAACGTCAACCAAACGGCGACCGTTTTGTTTTGCGATCCGAATCAGTCTCAGCCGCTCAATATCATAGTCGCTGTACAGTCTTCGCTTGGTATCACTACGCGCAGGATCCACAACGTGGTAACGTTTCTCCCAAGCACGAATCAAATCGACTGTAAGACCCGTTCGGTTAGCAACCAATCGAATCGGGTGGCGGGGTGCCGTGTCGATACTTGAAATCGTTTCTAGTGAAGCCATACCTGTTAGTGTGGCAATGTTGTCCCAGTTTTGTCCAGACAAATGTAGAACATGAGAATACTCATCATCGCCTTAGTGGTCCTTGCGCTGTTTTATCTGCTGACTCGCGGATCAACAAAAGGCTGGATTGCAGAAAACAAATGGAAAGTGATCGGTGGCGCGGTCGCAATTGGTATTTTGTTACTGGTCGTCACCGGGAAACTTCCTGCGCTGGCAGCTTTAGCCGCGCCAGTTGCAGCATTTGGCAGACGGTTGTGGAGTATGCGCGGCCTCTTGTCGATGTTCCCACAACTGCGTCAAATTCTTGGGTTAGGTGCAGCGGCCGGAGCTGGTGCAGCACATGCCAACCAACAACGGAATTCACGCGATGAACCGATGACAGCAAAACGTGCTGCTGAAATTCTTGGCGTCGATGAGAGTGCAACGCCTGCTGAAATCAGGGCGGCTCACAGAAAGCTCATGGGCAAAATGCATCCTGATAAGGACGGCACGGATTATCTGGCTGCGTTAATCAACGAGGCTCGGGATTTTCTGATCGCTCGCCACCAAGACAGTTAAGAACCGCCTTCCCAAGACCAAGACCCGCAGCATCGTGGGCGTCATAGATGAGATTTGCTCCCGCTTCCTCAACGCGAGCAACGGTATGGCGTGAACGCGTACTGACTGCTATGACCCCAGAAAATCCGCGCTCTCTCAAACGATTGGTCGCCCAACACTGCGATTCGGGTTCAGGCATCGTTAATACAACCGCCTCAAGGCGACCGAACCGAAGGTTATTCCAGAAACCAGGATCCTCTGCATCAGCAAACACCACGCGACGGCCCGCTTCACGATGCGATTCAAGTTTCCCGGGGTCGGCATCGATACCGACGACCTTTTCACCATCTTCTGACAAGCTGTCAAAGACAGCTGTACCGATTCGGCCCATACCGATGACAAGCACATGCGCCCCGCCCAAAGTCAGCGGCTGTTCATCTGGATGGCGATCGGTACGCTCAAAACGACTGAGTAATCCCTCGTATCGTTCATAAAGCTCGTGCGCGAATCGGTTCAGTGGTGCGGAAATGACAAAACTTAATGTCACAGCAACTGCAACCACCGGTAGCACTGATGCTGGAATTAAGCCGCTGTCAGCCCACGCTGCGGCCACAATCAGCGCAAACTCAGAATAAGAGAAGAGTGTGATCGACATCAAAAAGGCGGTGTACGCTCGAAGACGAATCAATAACAAAAGGGCAAACAAAACGGTTAACTTAACAGGCAGCAAGAGCAAAAGCGGCAGTGCATCCATCACCACTTGCAGATCCAGTGGTACTTGCATACCAACGCGCAAGAAAAAGGCGATCAGTAATAATTCGCGGATACCCCAGAGATAATTTGCGATGCCTTTGGCCACCGGATGATTTGCGAACACCATACCCATAACCAAAGCGCCAAGCTCACCGCTAACACCAACCGCTTTAAACAGCTGAGCGCCAAGGACCAGTGCAATCAAAACTCCAACTAAAAGATGCAACTCAGGTTCTGGAGACAACCTTTCCAAACCTTTTCTAAGCATCGGAGCAACGAGGGGAATAGCGAGTAAACCGAGCGCGTAAGGTGATGGCGCAGAGTCACCACCGACCGCGAGTAAGGTCACTGCGACCAAATCCTGGAGCACAAGAATACTGATCGATAATCGACCATGGAATGCTCGGATTTCTCGCCGCGCTTCAAGCCCTTTCGCGGCGACTACCGTACTCGAAAAACCAAGCGTCAGAGCGAGCGCAATTTTCATCTCAAACGACAAATCTTGCGTCAAAGCGACAGCCAAAATCATCGCTGACAAGATCAAATGCAGGATGGTGCCGAAGGCGACATCAAACCGAAAAATCGATTTTGGATTCATTTTCAGGCCAACCGCAAAGAGCAGTAACTCAACACCGATTTCGGATGGCACGTCGAGCCAGTGATTCACATCACCAAGCCCGTTGGCAGCAAACAACGCACCAACAGTCAAATAGCCAACCAGTGGCGGCAAGGCGAGCCATCGTGCTAACTGCCCTGCACCCCAGGCTCCGGCGATCCAAATCAGCACTGTCGACATCATGGACGAGTCGCTTCCTTCCATTGCACTTTATGTCCAACGCCAGGTACTTCCCTGACAAGTTTTGGAACGAGATACCCAGGCAATGCGTCCAGCAACGCTTGATGCAGCGCAGCCACCTCTTCGTCGCTCACATCAAAGTGATGTGCGCCAGCAACTCGGTCCAACACATTCAGATAATACGGATCAATCCCCGCCTCAAACAACCGCTCACTCAGATCAATCAAGTCTTTGGCTGTGTCATTCACATCTCTCAAAATGACTGCCTGATTCAGCACCGAACGGCAAACCTTTCTCAGATGAGCTACAGCATTCTCGACAGGCGCATCAATTTCATTGGCATGATTGATATGCAACACCATCACCACAGGCAACCGTGTTGAGGCAATCACGTTACATAAGGATTCTGTGACACGCTCCGGAATCACTACAGGTAAACGGCTATGGATACGCAACCGCTTTATTGTCGAAATAGACTCAATACGCGAAAACAACTGGCTGATCGATGAATCATCAGCCATCAAAGGATCACCACCTGACAGAATCACTTCGTTCACTTCCGGATGCTTGGCCAAATAATCCAATAACGCATCGATATCACGTGAAGTCAGCGTGTGCTCTTGATACGGGAAATGTCTCCGAAAACAATAACGACAATTGATCGCACACCCACCTCGATAAATGAGAAGTACCCGTGAACGATACTTATGCAACACCCCAGCCAGTGGACCACCAAATTCATCGAGGGGATCAGCGATAAAACCAGGCATCGCTTGACGTTCGTCGACGACCGATAGTACTTGTCTCAGCAAGGGGTCTTTTGGGTCTCCCGATACCATCCGTGTAATAAATGGTTCAGGCACACGCATCGAAAAATCAGGCTCATGATCGACTCCGAGGACTTCGTCTGCTTCCAAACCCAAACGTTCCATCAACACATCTGAGCTCGTCACAGCATTGGCTAATATACGCTGCCAAGTACTCACAAACGCTGGTCCAATACTCGCTCAACTGTATCGACGATGGCCTGAGTCTGAGAGTCGATCTCCAGATTTAATGAATCACCTACAGCGACGCGACCAAAGGTCGTTAGCTCTCGAGTTTCAGGGATGAGATGGATACTGAACTGCCCATCACGTTCGGTTTCACCAACGGTCAAAGAGCATCCGTTCAGTGAGACATAGCCTTTGGGTAGAACATACTTTCTCAGATGATCTGGAACGCTCCACCATACGGCCAGATTAGCTTCCATCTCTACCACTTCAACCACTTGAGCCTGCCCATGAATATGCCCTGACAACACATGACCGCCAATTTCATCTCCAAAACGAGCTGCCCGCTCCACATTGACCAAATTGCCCACTTCTAACGCACCGAGATTCGTGAGCCGTAATGTCTCATCGATCACATCAAACTGGACACCATCTTGATCCCAACCGACAACGGTCAAACATACGCCATTAATCGCTATGGAGGCCCCCGTTTCGAGCCCCTGATCACGATCTGAGGGAAGTCGAACCTGAAGGCGACGGATTCCATCGCAATCCTCAATGTATGTGACTTCACCCAGTCCTTGGACAATCCCTGTGAACATTACCCAGCTAACTCCTGAATCAACGAACGGATCGTTGCATGGCGATCCGCTGTACGTAAGGCAAAACTCCGACCCAATTGCAGCAATGGTTGATCAGAGCGAAAAACATTTGAAAAAAGACCCATCACCATGGCAACAGTCCGTTGGTCAAAACGCCGCTCGCGGGCAACAGTTCGCGCGATCCGATCACCATGGGCGCTCGGATGTTTCTCCAACGTTTCCTTTAACGAACTGACATCTCCGAATCCAAGATTCGCGCCGAGCCCCGCTAACGGTAAAATGCCATGGGACGTATCGCCAATGGCCAACAAACATCCCAAAGAATCATGCTTTAAAGAATGCTGAGATAACGGAATCCAAATCGGATTATTCACAAATTCTAAAGCGCCACGCGACCACTCACTCGTCTGACTGATCTTCAAAGCAAGCTCTTCAATCGAGCATTCTTGAAATTCAGAAGCCACCTCCAAATCTAACGACCAAACCAAGCTCACGCGATGCCCATTCTCGTGATCTGGTAACGGCAGGAGGGCGAGCGGTCCGTACTCAGTGAAAATTTGAAATGCTTCCCCATGATGCGGATGCTCGCATCTCAGTGTTCCAACGACTGCACGCTGACGATAGCCGCCATCAACGACTTCAAATCCTGATGCAATTGCTGTGTGTGCCTGCCTACCTTCTGCAAAGACCACGAAATCAGCCGCAATCTGATCATTTTGCAGTATCAAAACGCCGCCTTCAGACACCGATTCGATTCGGTCGCAAACGCAATGAATACCTGATTCAGTCACTTGGGTCAGCAATTGATTGCGGACCCAATCAGCCTCAACCAAATAACCCAGGGCGGGTTCCGTGAAGGTCACTTTGGCATCACTGCGTGCGTCAATCACGTGCATTGATTGATACGCGCAGACCCGTTCGTCAGGAGCCCAGGCTCCGAGCTCCGCCAAGAGGCTCGTTGATTTTGGCCCAAGCGCCCAAACCCTTGCATCAGCCTCTCCAGACAATACTTTCGGCTCAAATCCATTCGGGTCAAAGACCGTAACTGAATGACCAGCTCGCTGGCATACCAAAGCGGCCGCCAGTCCAATTGAGCCCCCGCCAATAATCACAATTTTCAAGAAACAATCCCCATACCGGCTTCAGCGATTTTTGTCTTAAGCCATGGACTTTGGTCGGCGACTGCCATGCCGAGACTCGTGAGAATTTTCCGAGGGAATACATCGCGATCAAACAATGCTTCTAAACTCGATGAAGCCAGTCGTGTTTTATCCCGATTGGGCTTCCAATGAGCAAATGCAGTTCGAACAGCTGCATCGGGTTCTGTCGTTTTAAGCTCCGTAGTCAGTTGCATGACACCGCGAAGAGCCAAGTTAAGGCCTTGGCCCGCGACCGGATGTATCGTCTGCGCCCCATTACCAATCAATACAACACCCGGCCGATAGGGTTGATCGATCCACCGTTCCACCAGAGGAATCACCACAGGGTCGGCTACCAGTTCAATCGATCCGAGTTCTTCAGGCATCGCATCTTTTAATGCCTCGATTAGATCAGCATTAGACTGCCGCAACCGCTCAGCATGGTCCGGACTAAGTGACCATACGAATCCGTAGACGTCCTTTTCAACAGGCAATATTGCCAAAGGTCCTGTCCCAATGAAGCGTTCATAGGCCCTACCTTGATGCGGAGTACTGACACGAAGACGACCCAGAATTGCTGAACGTCCAAAGGGTCGATGCTGTGCCTCAAGCCCTAATGACTCAGTCAAATGACTTCGTCCGCCATCAGCCAAAATGACTAAATCTGGAGTTACTTCCTCGCCAGTCGCTAGCTGAATACTGGGATTCGAATGGGCACTCCGTGCACGGATCGTTTCAACTGCAACTGTTTCAATAAACTCAGACACATGCAAAGCCACAGCCTCTTCGAGCGCTAGAGAACAGACGACTCGACCGAAACGCGGATATCCACACTCCGATGCATGCAACAGCATTGAACCAGGCAACCCTTTTTCATTCACAAGAATTTCGGTGAGGTCCTGGCCCGCGCCAAGCTCGACTCCAATACGATCAAGTAGTCGTAACGTAGACTCGGCCAGTGCGAGGGACATTTTTGGCTTGTTGATTGATGGATCAAACAGACGGACGTGATGGCCGTCTTCGACCAATGCACGTGCTGCAATTAATCCAATCGGCCCACCACCGATGATACTAATCTCCACGATTAGCCTCGCATCAGGGCTTCAATATCGGCCCGTTCTTTTGGTACCTGCGATGTCAAAACCTCAGGGCCTCGCTTAGTGATCAAAATATCATCTTCGATACGAATACCAATACCGCGATATCTCGCCGGTGCATCCGATAACTTACTGATGTATAGACCGGGCTCACATGTAATCACCATGCCTTCAGCGAGCTCAACGGGTTTGCCATCATCCTCATAGGCACCAACATCATGCACATCAAGACCCAAAAAGTGTCCCGTGCCATGCATGTAATAAGGAAGATATCGCTTGTCTTCTAGCGCAGTCTCGAGTGGACCGTCGATGATTTTTAACTCAATCAAGCCTTCAGTGAGTCGACGTAGAGCAGCCTCATGGAAGAGCTTGATCGACTTTCCGACAGCCATTGCTTCAATCGCTTCAGCCTGAGCACTCAGTACGACATCATAGAGTTCTGCCTGAGCGCTCGTGAATGAACCATTCACTGGAAATGTTCGGGTGATATCGCCTGCGTACCCTTGGATTTCACAGCCGGCATCAATCAAGACCAAATCGCCCGAATGGAGCCGATCACTTCGGTCGATATAGTGCAGAATGCACGCATTATCGCCACCACCAACAATCGTTTGGTAAGCGACAGCTGGCGAGCCTTCCATTCGGAAGCAGTGTTCGACAATAGAAGCCAGTTGATCTTCCGTCATTCCGGGCTCGCAAGCCTGCATCGCTGCGACATGACCTAATGCAGAAATTCGTCCTGCTTCGCGCATGGCGTCGACTTCTTCGCGCGATTTAATTAACCGCGCTTGGTGTAAATGACGTGATAAATCGACGCGATGTGATAACAGATCTTGTCGCCTTGATTTAATTCCTTTGGCTTTAATCGCACGATCAACAATCTCAGATGATCTTTGGCAATAAAATGGATACTCCACCCAAGCCACATCGGCCAGTAAACGTCCAAGCTCAGCATCAAGATCGTCTATTGGATATCCCTCATCAATACCCAGCCGTGTTTTCACATGCTCGGGTCCGAGCCGACGTCCGGTCCAGACTTCCTGATCAGGATTTTTTGGTCTGACGAATAATCGATCCGGCTGACCAGGCCCTATCACAAGCACTGCGTCTGGCTCAGTAAATCCGGTGAGATACCAAAAATCACTCGACTGCCTAAACGGATACTCAGCATCTCGATTACGAATGACTTCGTGGCCCGCGGAAATAATGGCCAGCGATTTCTCGGGCATCAGAGCCTTTAGGCGACCACGGCGTTCATCATAGACATGCAAAGAAAACATCAACGTACTCACTTAATGCACGACTGGCTCATTTGGCGCCTCATTTTGGTCACCGCGCAGTTCAGTCGCGATTAACAATGCCGCCAGTCTCACGTGTTCACTGACGTCGGCAAACGCTTTTTCAAGGGATTCGTCATCACCATCGGCTTCAATTCGCGCGATCTCAGATAGATCCTCCAACGCTTGGCGGACATCTTCAGACAATTTTTTGTCTTTAGAGAGTTCGCCGGACAGACCAAGACCCGCCAAAAACGACTCACACCACGCACCGAGCGCATCAGCTCGCTCTTCAATTAATTCATCGTCTTCAGGCAATAGCATCTCAAAATCCAAACCGATGCCAGTCCAGCTCTCGTGAAGACTCCCGAAAAGCGTCTCAAGCATCTCAGCAATTTGGGTGATCGCACCCGGCTGGAGATCGGCATATTCGGCCAAACGAGCCACATATTCCTCGGGCCGCACTTGGATATTGGCAGCCATCAGACCCGCCAGTAAGCCTTGGACTTCCGAGGCCCGAATATCGGAATTTTGGTCGACTAACCAGTCGTCCATTGAACGGTATAACTCTGCGATCATCGGGCACCTCCTGAGTACGCAACTGTATCACGTCTGTTGTGCCTGAGAGTGAGCAGACGTATGATGCGCATGAGTCAACGGGAAACCTAAATGCGTAATGATTTGCAGGAGTTGGAACAGCAAGTTGAGAAACTGATCCAACTTTCAGAACGTCTAAATCAAGAGAATCGCCACTTGCGGAAGCAGCAGGTGGAGCTGAAGCGTGCACGCGCTGAGCTATTGAAGCAGCGTGATGAAGCACGTCAGCACATCGATGCTGTCCTTGGACGACTCAAGAATTATGAGGTGTTGTCATGACAGAAATCGCGACTGTCCGCGTCCAAATCCTAGGACGAGAATTTCCAGTTGCCTGCCCAGCAGGCCAAGAACATGAGCTCGAAGCAGCCGCTGAATTTGTCGATACTCGGATGCGCGAGATCCAGGATAAGACCGGGAATAGTGCGCTCGAGCGCTTGGCGGTCATGGCTGCACTCAATATCGCCCACGAACACCTAACCGGTGAGACCACAGGTCATGATGACGAATTGAAGCGTCTCGCCGATCGTATCGGCACAACACTCGAACGTCTGTCTGAGACTGAAACAGGCTGATATACTCACAACTCCTGGGTTGTACGCCAGTCGGTGATGTCCCTGAGCCGATAATCTTATTCCAGGGAAGCACAAAGCACACGGTGCGCAGGTCCGTTTACGGAAAGCCTAATGTGTGTTTGCGTTTCCCGCCTTGAACCATTGGGTTCAAGGGCTAAACTGACAGCGGCAACTTGGGTCTTTGATGTCTAAAGAGATGCTACGAGATCAATTGCTCGAACGACGGAATCGTCTTTCGAACGAAACTCGCCGAGAACTCAGTCTCTCGATCAGTGAGCATTTGCTCTCCGCGCTTCCCACAAACACCCTGCAAATTGGCTCGTACATGGCGTTTGGATCCGAAGTCGACTTGCAGTGGCTTCATCATCAAATCCTGGCATCAGCCCACCGGCTTTATGTTCCGCGAATCCTGTCGAAAACAACAATGGAAATGGCTGCCTTAGACCACCAAGAGCAAGTCACCGAGGGAGCTTTCGGGATTGTGACATCGTCACAGGAAGAGACCATTGATTTTGGCGCACTCGATTGGCTGATCATGCCTTGCAGTGGATTTGACCAACGCGGTTACCGGTTAGGAATGGGCGGCGGCTTCTATGATCGCGCTTTGGAACATTGTGAACCGCACGCGCCGCTCCGTATCGGCGTCGCGTTTACCGCACAAGAAGCGAGTTTTGAGCCAGACCCGTGGGATCAGGCGTTCGACTGGATTGTCACAGAGGACGGATTTATCCGCCGATAATTGCGCTATGCGCAACAGTGACAGCTAAAATGAGGCCACCAATCACCATAAGCATTCGGAGTGGATTGCGACGATTCATGCTTCCTGCACCTGTCTAAATTTCGTGCAGAATACGACAAAAAATAAAAAAGTCAACTTTTATAGTGAGTTAAGACAATTTATGAGAATCAACTTTTCATAAAGAGGCTAACTGCCGGATTTTCTGTCTCATCAAAATACGTGTACCCGATGTCGTCAAAATAACTCGACAGCTCATCACGCTCTGACAACCTTGCTTGCATTGACACAAGCACTCGTCCATAGGCGGCACCATGATTTCGGTAATGAAAGGCTGAGATATTCCAGCGCGAACCGATTTTGTTCAAAAACTTCAACAACGCTCCCGGACGCTCTGGAAATTCGAAACGAAA
>CAJXTO010000021.1 GCA_913061245.1 uncultured Oceanospirillales bacterium | reverse complement strand
ATTGTTCAAGATGCGTTTACGAGCTACTTCGAGACATCTGTGGTCGTGGACTTGTTTGAATTACTTAAGTTGCTCGAATTTGAACCATCACTCATGCCTTTTCACCCAAATGGAAAACCGCTTCATGTACATGGGTTCTTGGGTTGGTTCAAACGTCTTGGTGAGTCGAATGCGAAAAAATTACGACAGTTAGACGCGCTCGACGTACCGATGATCGGACTCGATCCATCGATGACTATGACGTATCGCTCTGAGTATAAAGAAGCTGCAATTGAAGTCCCGCAGGTTGAACTTGTACAGGAATTCATTTCCAAGCACTTAGTTGAAGGCGCTGTTGCAACAACCCTACCGGTTAAGCGGTTCCGCCTATTTGCCCACTGTACAGAGGCAACTAATGCAAAAGAATCTCTGAGTCTTTGGAAGCCGATTTTCGCGATGGCTGGCCAGTCACTTGAGATCGAATCCATCGGCTGTTGCGGAATGGCTGGTACCTATGGACACGAAAAGGCGAATCTAGAAACGTCAAAGACGATTTATGCACAAAGCTGGAAACCAAAAGTTGAAGCTACAACAACATCGGACGAAGAGATTCTAGCGACTGGCTACTCCTGTCGCTCTCAGGTCAAACGCCTTTCAGATCAGTCTGTGCGCCATCCTGTTTCGGCACTACGCGCAATACTGGCTTCCGGCGCATCCCCACAGCAGGCTTAAGCGTCTTTCCAACCGAAGCTAAGCGCCCAAGAGGGCTTGGCTTGCCTGGGATATATGCGTTTCGCTCTTTCTTCGCTCGGAGACAATAAACAGCGCCAACAGGCCATTCGTTCCGAGCCATCCTGTGTTCCAGGTTTTTGAAAAGTTTGCGAATGCCTTTCTTGGCAATAGGAAGGCTATACACAGCATATCTCGATAGTTCAGGTGCCAGATTTAACAATCGACACCAATCCTCAATCTGTGATCGGCGCATAAAGCGGGCATGCCATGGGAGCAAACTGTCTAACGGGGTACTCAGCATCCGTCGCACCCCCCAACTTGAAGCGGGATTGAAGCCAAATAGCAGTAGACGACCGCCTGGCCGGAGTACTCGCTCTGCTTCGCGTAGGACTTGATGAGGGTGTGCACTGATATCCAGTGAATGCTGAAGGACCAGAATATCGACCGAATCAGTCGGAAACGGCAGTAGGTTATCCTCGGCGATTATAACGGGGCAGTGAGAAACTCTTGGTAAGTCACCCCCGAAAACGACATGGAATCTAACAGGCGCAAGCGAATCCGCAATGAGAGGAAATCCAGCAGTCCCGCCCACTTGAACGACGACTTGCCCAAATAACCTCCGCAATTCACGTCGCGCAACTCGACGCTCTTCCACCTGAATTCTGTGTCCCAGACGACCAGCGATCCAGCGATCCCATGCACGCTGTTTTTCTTGTAACCCGAGTCGAAACACGCTCTGTACTGCCATGAGTTCATGGTAACATTACCCAATTAGGCTTCAAAACTAGAAAAAGGACATGCAATGGGAATGCTCTCCGGCAAACGCGCACTAATTGTTGGTGTCGCCAGTAAACTATCAATCGCATATGGCATCGCAGAGGCAATGCATCGCGAAGGCGCTGAACTGGCATTTACGTACCAAAATGACAAGCTCAAAGATCGTGTATTGGGCTTTGCCGAGGGCTGGGGAACTTCTCCTGATTTATGTTTTCCTTGCGATGTTGCGAGCGATGAAGAGATTGATGCTGTTTTTGAAGGCCTAAGTAAACAGTGGGATGGAATCGATATCGTCGTTCATGCCGTTGGGTTTGCACCAGGTGATCAGCTAAGCGGAAGTTTCGTTGACGTAACGACTCGTGAAGGTTTCAGAATCGCTCACGATATTTCAGCTTACAGCTTGGTTGCCTTAGCGAAAGCCGCTCAGCCAATGCTTGAGGGACGTGATGGCAGTATCATTACACTGTCTTACCTCGGCGCTGTTCAAACGATGCCGAATTACAACGTGATGGGGCTTGCGAAAGCTTCTCTAGAGGCTGGCGTTCGCTTCCTCGCAACGTCGATGGGACCAAAGGGTCACCGTGTCAATGCGATATCTGCCGGACCGATCCGGACTCTCGCCGCAAGCGGAATCAAGGATTTCCGATCAATGCTCAACTACAACGCGTCGCGTACGCCATTACGACGCAATACAACCATCGAAGAGGTGGGCAACACGGCCGCTTTCTTAGCCTCGGATTTAGCTGCAGGCATCACGGGCCAAACAATCTATGTGGACAACGGCTTTAACATTACGGCAATGGCGGATTCGGATAACGGTTAATGCTGCAAGTTCATCGAGTTCATGCGTTTAGCGACAACTACATCTGGGTCATCTCAGACGGAGTATCTGCTTGGGCGGTTGATCCAGGTGATGCGGCACCGGTGGTCGAGTTTCTCAACATGCATGGACTCACGTTATCCGGGATATTACTGACACATTGGCATGGTGATCACCAAGGTGGCGTCGAAGAGCTCTGTTCGCATTACGACGGCATCCAGGTTGTCGGATCGAATAAAGCATTAAAAGGCCCCTCTCGCCCTATTTCTGAAGGGGAAACAGTAGATGTACTCGGGGCCACCTTCAAAACTCTCGAAGTGCCCGGACATACGCTTGATCATGTTGCATTCTTTTCAGACTCGCCGTTATTTGAGACGCCTATCGCATTTACCGGTGACACGTTATTTGTCGCCGGCTGTGGACGACTCTTCGAAGGCACGGCTGACAATATGTTTGAAAGCCTTCAAAAACTGAATGCTCTCCCAGAAAACACGTCAATTTATTGTGCACATGAATACACTCTAGCGAATTTGAAATATGCCGCATTTGCAGAGCCTGATAATGCTGATGTGCAAAGCCGGTTAGCACTGGTTGAAAAACTTCGCTCTCAAGATGTATCAACGGTGCCGACGACATTGTTGATGGAGCGACTGACCAATCCATTTCTACGTGCGCGCGATTCATCTGAACTTGCAGCCCGTCGATTACAGAAAGACAATTTCTAATGCCTCTTAAACACCTTTCGAATGGCGCTTTGGTCGCCCTCCTTATTTCAATTACTGGATGTCAGACGGTTCAGACCAACGACGTCGCTGTCAGCGAAACAGATGTCACGGGTAGCCGAGTCAGTAGTACAGAGCCGAACATGACTGATGAAGCGATGTATGACCCTCTCGCGATTGTTCGCGAGCTCGGCGAAGCTGTGGACAGCCCCAACGTGACCGAAAGCGTCGATGAAAATGGTCTTAGAGTTCAATCAGAAACGGATCTCGCCGCGATCGAAGGTACCATTTGGGCTGAGATCATCAATGGATTCGCTCTCGAGGGCCTTAAAGAAACAAAGTATGCGGATCTGCATCGTCGTCGCTTAACCCATAGCCCAGGCTTTTTCGCGGACTTTCTCGTTAAAGCCGATATTTATTTGCCGTATGTGTGGACTGAGGTTAAGCGTCGCGGCTTACCAGCAGAGCTTGCACTTCTACCTTACGTCGAGTCGGCATACAGTCCTTGGGCTGTCTCACGTATGGGCGCGGTTGGCATGTGGCAGATCATGCCTGGTACAGCGCGTGTTCTGAAGCTCAAACTTGGACAAACCTGTGATCAACGACGGGATGTGATTCACTCAACTCGAGCCGCCCTCGATTATCTCGAGCAAATGCATGCCAAGTTCGGTGACTGGCTGCTCGCAATCGCGGCCTATAATGCCGGTCCGGGACGTATTGAGCGTGCGATAAAACGCAATAAACGGGCAGGCAAACCAACCGATTTTTGGTCTCTCAAATTACCTCGGGAAACACGACGGTATGTACCCCGCCTCCTTGTTACTCGAAACTTGATTCTCGATGCAAAAGCACAAGGAATCGAGTTACCAAATATCGAACCTGACATTCCATTTAAAACACTGAATTTAGAAGCTCCGATGGAAGTGTCTTTGGTCCAGGAACTAAGCGGTCTCTCCCTCGAAGAGATCCGCCGTTACAACCCTTGTATCCGCTCATGGATCACCCCAGCGCAAGAGCCATATCAGTTAGTTCTGCCAAACACCGCAGTCCAAGAATTTTCGACACGCCTCGTTAGCGTCTCAGTTCGCGATTACGTGCGGACTCGGCCTTATAAGGTACAAACTGGCGACACGTTGAGTGAAATTGCCGCAAGAATTGGAGCAACTGTCCCTGAGCTTATGATGCTCAATGGCATGTCGAACTCTCGAATTGTAGCCGGACGAACAATTCGAGTGCCTAGTACCAGTGAAAACATCTCGAAACAGCTCGTTAATCTGGAATTAGGGAATGCCTATGGCGAAACGATTCGCTACAAAGTCAGAAACGGCGACTCATTATGGAAGATCGCGCAGCGATTCCGCACCAGTGTTAAAGATTTGAGAAAACTGAATGCCACCTCAAACCTTATTCGCCCTGGTGAGTGGTTAGTGGTTCCAGTTAATTGAGACGGTGTTTGATATACGCGTCAATCATACCTCGCGAGATCGATGCGTGAGGTGGTAGTTTTGGGAGTTTTTCGATGTGAAACCATTGTGCATCGACGATTTCTTCACCATCAATTTCGATCTCGCCAGAATCCCACTCCGCCCAATAACCAAGCATCAACGAATGCTTAAACGGCCAGCTCTGACTACCTTGATACACGGGAGTCTTGATGCGAACACCCACTTCCTCTCGAATTTCTCGATGACAGGCATGCTCAGCAGACTCTCCCGCCTCCACAAAGCCTGCAAGTGTTGAATACATCCCATCGACAAATCGGGGAGCGCGTGCCAAAAGTATTTCGTCACCACGCGTAATCAACACAATGACACAAGGTGAAATCCTCGGATATTGCGTTAAACCACAGGGATCGCAATGTCGCCCACGATCGGACAACGAAGCTGTTGTCGGCAGACCGCAGCGGCCACAGAAACGATGCTCATCTATAAAATCAAGAACCTGCATTGCAGCACTTACCGGGATAAATCCTTCGCTATCTAACTGAACCAAAACAGGCCTCAGGGCTTCATAGTTCAAACCCTCGATTTCTGGGCATCGAACACCGTAATAGGTCACGTTATTCAGGGTGCCAGCCAGATGCGATTCATAATCTAATATCAGAGGATCATCAATCGAGAGCAGTAAAGGCGCTCCATCCTGTCCGACTGCTACAGTGCGTTCAGATGTTGTTACAACAACGCGAGCAGTTGATCCAGAATTGATACCCGGGAGCCAATCTTGGTTATGGTCACCGAGCCAATTCATGACTTTTTTGAATCCCATATCAATGAATCGCTACTCTTTCGCAATATTGTAAGAAACGCTTCATGGTTTTCAGACTCGCTCTCAGAAGGCGCTCTGATCACTTGGTTTCGCTGAAGTCCCTCTAATTTTTGGATCGTTTCAAATCGAGAGCCTTGGGACTGACTCTCTGAGCCGCCAAACATGCGACTCTGTTCTCGCGTCATTGCGAGATAGACACGGGTTAGCAGCTCGGCATCGAGTAAAGCGCCATGAAGTGTTCGTTCAGATGCGTCAATTTTGTAGTCACGGCATAACGCATCCAAGGAGTTCCTTTTGCCAGGCCTTTTTTCCTTAGCCATGGCAAGCGTATCGACCGCTGCCCCACCATGCATTAACGAAACCATGCTGGGCGCACCTGGAATACGCTTTAATTCAGATTCAAGGAAGTTAACGTCAAACGCAGCATTATGAGCGATCAGTTCGGCACCACGAACAAATTCAATAAACTCGTCGGCGATACCGGCAAAATTCGGCTTATCTGCCAGAAATTCATTGGTGATCCCGTGGACTTCGATCGCTTCCTGATCAATGGCTCTTTCCGGATTGATGTAGACGTGAAATGTGCGATCAGTGAGACGACGATTCACCATTTCAATGCAGCCAATCTCGATTACTCGATGACCATCATTTGGATCTAAGCCCGTCGTCTCTGTATCGAGAATTATTTGCCGCATTCAGACAGCACTCCTTGATTGGCGAGCTCATCAGCACGTTCATTACCTGGGTGGCCGGCATGACCTTTAACCCAATGCCAGTGCACATCATGTTGATTCGCGACATCATCCAACCGCTGCCAAAGATCTTGATTGGAAACCGGCTTCTTCGACGCAGTCTTCCAGCCATTCGCCTTCCAATTTGACAGCCATTTTGTGATGCCGTCTTTTACATAGACAGAGTCTGTGTACAGATTCACAGTGCAGCGACTCTTCAACGCGGACAATCCCTCAATTGCAGCCATTAACTCCATACGGTTATTGGTCGTATCAGCTTCGCCACCAAAGAGTTCTTTGCGATGCTCGCCGTACTCAAGCACCGCGCCCCATCCACCGGGGCCTGGATTGCCTTTGCAGGCACCATCGGTATACAGAGTCACCTCTTTACTGGTCACAGCCTAGTGAAATCCTGATTGGTTCGATTGATGTAGTTATCAACTTGATCGACTACAGCAGCTGACGCATCACGGCCAAGACGTGCAGCGAGTGTTTTCTTTTCCACCCACTTCAACGCAAATAAATGATGATCGACATCCAGAGTCATAAGCACATCATCAGAAGTCGCGATTTCATCACAAAGGCCTTTAGCCAACGCGTCTGTGCCATAAAAAATTGATCCGTCTGCAACCGCTTCAAGATCCAGATCTGGCCGCCTTTCAGCAATCCATGATTTAAATAACGCATGGGTCTGCTCAAGGTCTTCCTTAAACTTCTTGCGACCTTCAGGTGTATTTTCTCCGAGCAATGTGAGCGTTCGCTTATTCGTCCCAGCCGTATGAAGTTCAACATCAACATCACGGTTCTTTAAAAAGCGATTAATGTTCGGGATTTGCGCGACGACGCCAATTGAGCCCAAAACAGCAAAAGGCGCTGAAATAATACGATCCGCACAGACAGCCATCATGTATCCGCCACTCGCCGCCACTGTATCGACGCAAGCGCATAAAGGAATATTTGCATCGCGTAGGCGCGACAGTTGAGAACTGGCAAGCCCATAGGTGTGTACAAGCCCACCAGGTGAAGTCAACTTGAGCACAACTTGATCAGGCTTCCGCTCCATTGCCAAAATCGCTGAAACTTCTTCACGCAGGCCGGCAACCTGTGATGCTTTCATATCGCCTTTGAATTCAATAACGACAGCAAGCTTTTCTTTTTTCGAAGGTTTTTCAGAATCATCTCGAGATGATTTGCGAAAACGCTTTTTCAGCCGTTCCAGTAGCGAGCCTTTCTCATCAGCCAATGCAGCCTCAACTGAGACTGATACTTGCTTTGACTGATCAGCGAATTTTTTAGAGAGATCAGTGATCTTAATTGCCCCTTTGGGGTCCTCGCTACCACCTGAAATCTTTGAGCTTGCTGCTATCACCAGAATTACCGCCAATACGATCGTTAGCGTTTCGAGCAAAAACAGCCCGTAATCAGCAATAAACTCCATTAGCGCTTAACCAACTCTGCAGCAGCGGTCACAACCGACCAAAACTCACTTCCCTCTTGGCTCATACGGAGCTGAGTGAGTGCTGAAGAAAGATCTGTGTCGCTATCAGGCTTTGCGTCAAATCGAATGTCATCGACACGAGCAACCACGACGGAGTTATTTGCTGGCGCCACAAATGTCGATGGACGCCCTTCACTCGGAGCCGATGCAGCGAACGCCACCGCTAGCGTGTCACGACTGATCGAATCATCGCCATTACGACTCAGATTATCAAACCCTTGAGTACTCAGTCCTGATGCAACAGCTGGCAAGCCATCATTACCTTGCTGCCAGTGATTCTTCACGGTTTCAGCTAAAGCATTCGCGGCTTCGGTTGCTTTTTGCTGCTTAAGAATATCAGCAATCTCCACTTGCACGTCTTCGAGGGGACGAACAGCTTGTGGCTCATGTGCTTTCACGCGGAAAGTCATCCAAAGCCCAGGCTCTACTTCGAACACTTCAGCGTTCAATTCGCCGCCATATAACGACTCATTAAATGCGCGGCGAAGCACTGCCTCTTGCGCCATTAAACCTTGAGCGCTTGAGCGATTGAATAACTCGGTTGACTCGATTTGAACTCCATAGATGCTGTTGAGCTCTTCGAGCGTCCCGCTGAACGCAATATTTGAAAATTCTTCAAGTGATGTGGACAGAAGACGATCGGCTTCACGTTCCTCGAGCTCCACGCGCAATCGCGGTGCACGCACTTCAAATGACTCGACAGGACGAGCTCGCGTTTCGAGGAGCTCGATAATGTGGTAGCCATACTGTGTCTCAACTGGCTCTGAAACAGTATTCACAGATAAGCCATCGAGAGCAGCCTCGAATTCGGGAACAAACGTACCCTTCGGAGCAAAACCTAAGTCACCACCTGTTTCACGGCTCGCGATATCATCAGAATACTGTTTTGCCAAATCAGCAAAGTCTGCTCCATCATCTAACTGCTGCTTGATTTCAGTAGCTCTTGATAGCGCATCATCCGCACTCGCGATCAAAATATGCCGCGCGCGACGTTCCGTATCATTTGCAGCCGCTGCAACTTCTGAGTCATATGCTGCTTGCACGTCTTCATCAGTGATTGCGACCTGATCCTGAAAATCAGCAGCACTCAAAACAACATAATCCAAAGCAACTGATTCCTCAGTCACAAAAGCATTCTTGTTCGATTCGTAATAAGAAGTAATGTCATCGTTTGATACAGCGACCTGATCCATGAAAGGTTCGACATCAATCACCAAGAGTTCACCCGAGCGCGTATGATTTTGCAGTGCTTGCAGGCGTTCAAGTTCCGATGGTGTCACGATAATTGAAGTCTCAATCGCGCCTTTCACCTGATACTCAATTAGATTGCGCTTTAACTCTTCACGGAATCCGAGTCGAGACATCCCCATGCGCCCAATCGCCTGATCAAATAAACGTGGATCAAACCGGCCATCTGTTTGGAACTGCGGAATTTCAACAATGACTTGATCGACCAATTGATCAGTAACACCGAATGCCAACTTTTCTGAATACCGCGTCGCCGATGCTTCTTCAATTAACGCGTTCAATACACTTTGTCTCAACAAATCTTCATTTATCGCGCCAGGATCGCCAAGAATACTTAGTAATTGCCGGCGTTCCTGCTCGAGCTTTTCTAGAAAACGTCGCTCGGTGATTTCGACCCCATCAACTTCAGCGATGACAGTATCGCCATCACTTCCATTGAAAAAATTGACACCAGTGATGACAAATGTCACGGCAATCAGACCGACAATAATCTTTGCAATAATGCCGCTTGAGTTATCACGAATATTTTGAAGCATGTTGAGTTGTAACCTATAGATTCAAAAAAGGGGCCGATGGCCCCTTTATAGTAAAGACAGCGTTTAACTTAGTTAACAGCGTCTTTCAGAGCCTTACCTGCTTTAAAGCCAGGAACCTTAGCTGCTGCAATCTGGATAGTCGCACCAGTCTGTGGGTTACGGCCAGTACGGGCTGCACGATCTTTCACTTGGAAAGTACCGAAACCAACCAAAGAAACCGTATCACCTTTCTTCAAAGCACCTGTCACCGCAGACAAAGTCGCGTCAAGCGCCTTTCCAGCGTCAGCCTTAGACAAACCTGCATCAGCAGCAATCGCGTCGATCAATTCTGATTTATTCACTCGTAGTACCCCTATCGGTTTTTTTGTAAATACAGTGGCGCCTTATACATTCTCGTTTTGAGGCAGCCTCTAAACTAGCGCAGAGTAGTTATACCAAGCGTTTTAGGCTGAAACAACCCGTTAATGCGCCCTTTGTGTGTTTTTTTCCTTTGCTTGTTCTGGCTCCGAACTATTTGCACCATCTTGGACCACAAAAGGCTCCGGAATATAGGCCAGTGCAATATCAAGAACTTGATCAATCCAGGATACAGGCTTGATCACAAGGTCCGCTTTCACATTGTCAGGAATTTCTTTCAGATCCGGCACGTTTTCTTCAGGGATGATCACCGTTTTAATGCCACCGCGATGTGCTGCCAGTAACTTTTCTTTCAGCCCACCAATCTGCAGTACTTGACCTCGAAGCGTGATCTCTCCTGTCATCGCAACATCTGCTTTCACAGGAACATTAGCCAACACAGAAACAAGAGCTGTGCACATACCAATACCGGCGCTCGGACCGTCCTTTGGAGTTGCCCCTTCAGGAACGTGAATATGTAGGTCAGTCTTTTCGTGGAAATTCGGATCGATTCCAAGTGCAATGGCGCGACTGCGCGCGACTGTCATTGCTGCTTGTATGGATTCCTGCATCACATCACCAAGGGATCCAGTACGAATCTGCTTGCCCTTACCTGGCATTGAAACCGCCTCGATCGTAAGCAATTCACCACCAACACTGGTCCAAGCAAGACCGGTCACTTGGCCAATACGGTCTTCTGTCTCTTTGAGCCCATAGGTGTATTTCCTAACGCCCGAGTAGTTTTCGAGCACATCAGGAGTGATGACGACTGTTTCGTTATCGTTTCCACCGACTTTTTTATGTCCGTCTTCAATACGCTTCCGGACAACTTTTCTCGCAAGTTTAGATACTTCGCGGTCTAGGCCCCGAACACCGGCCTCTTTCGTGTAGTAACGAATCAAATCCGTCAGCGTCTGATCAGGAACTTCAATCTCTGTCTTTCCAAGCCCATTATTCTTGATCTGCTTTGGTACGAGATATTTCTTAGCAATATTGAGCTTTTCATCCTCTGTATATCCCGGGATACGAATGATTTCCATCCGGTCTAACAAAGGTGCTGGCATATTCATTGAGTTTGACGTACAGACAAACATGACTTCGGAAAGATCGAAGTCGACCTCGAGATAATGATCGTTAAATGTATGATTTTGCTCGGGATCTAAAACTTCGAGTAGTGCTGAAGCTGGATCTCCACGATGATCCATACCCATCTTATCGATCTCATCAAGAAGGAAGAGTGGATTCTTCACTCCTACTTTGGACAACTTCTGGATAATTTTCCCAGGCATTGACCCAATATAAGTCCGGCGATGACCCCGTATTTCTGATTCATCCCGCACACCGCCAAGCGCCATCCGGACAAACTCACGATTGGTCGCGCGCGCAATCGACTCACCCAATGACGTCTTACCGACCCCTGGCGGGCCGACAAGGCAAAGTACAGGACTCTTCGACTTCTTCATGCGCATCTGAACTGCTAAATATTCGAGGATGCGCTCTTTGACTTCCTCAAGCCCATAATGGTCAGCCTCAAGAATATCTCGCGCCTTTAACAGATCATGGCGAACACGAGAGCGCTTAGTCCATGGACACCCGAGCAACCAGTCCAAATACGCCCTAACAACTGTCGCCTCAGCCGACATTGGAGACATCATCTTGAGCTTCTGCAGCTCACTTTCAGCCTTCTCTTTACCCTCTTTTGACAGACCAGAGTCTTCGATACGCGCTTGCAGTGCATCGACCTCATTTGGAGTCTCATCCAAGTCGTTCATTTCCTTCTGAATAGCTTTCATTTGCTCATTCAGATAGTACTCACGCTGACTCTTCTCCATCTGCTCTTTAACGCGGCCCCGAATTCGCTTCTCAACCTGCAAAAGGTCAAGTTCTGATTCCATCAGGGCGACAAGATACTCAAGCCGTTCTTTGACGTCGCTGTGTGCAAGGAGTGCCTGTTTCTCCTTTAATGGCAAAGTGAGATGAGCGGCCATCGTGTCGCACAGACGACCTGGCTCCTCAATGCTTTGCAATGACGCAAGAACTTCGGCAGGAATCTTTTTGGATGCTTTGACGTACTTATCAAATTGATCCATCAAAACGCGCAACAGCGCCTCTTGATGATGTTCTTTCAGTGGAATCGACTCGACCACTTCTGCTTCTGCACGATAGTGATCACCATCGAGGTCAAAATTCGATACCTTTGCGCGCTGACCACCCTCAATAAGCACCTTTACTGTGCCGTCGGGTAATTTCAGTAACTGCAGGATTGAAGCGACAGTACCAACTTCGTAGAGTTCGCCTGGCCTTGGCTCATCTTCACTCGCGACTTTTTGCGCGACTAAAAGGATTTCCTTGCCGCCATCCATAGCACTCTGAAGTGCCTTGATCGATTTTTCACGACCTACAAATAGTGGAAGAACCATGTGGGGATAGACGACCACATCCCTCAGCGGGAGTAATGGGAGGTCCAGCTGCTGGGTACTCATTGCGTGCTTCCTAAATTAATCGGCTGCGTTGGCCGAGCGTTTTTCGTCAGGTGTTCCCGCGTAAATTTTTAGCGGTTCACTGTCGCCTGTGACGACACCTTCATCGATTACGATTTTCGATACATCGTTATCAGATGGAATCTCAAACATGGGGTGTAAAAGAATACTTTCAAGAATTGAGCGCAATCCACGAGCACCAGTTTTACGCTCCATGGCCTTTTTAGCCACTGCACGTAACGCCTCAGGACGGACGTCAAGCTCAACGCCCTCCATCTCAAACAGTTCTTTATACTGCTTTACAAGCGCATTCTTTGGCTCTGATAAGATTTGGATCAATGCGTCTTCATCCAACTCACCAAGCGTCGCAACGACTGGAAGACGTCCAACAAACTCAGGAATCAATCCATACTTCACAAGATCTTCTGGCTCGACTTCTGCAAATGCTTCACCGACTGATTTGGACTCGTTCTTTGAGCGAACTTCGGCGCCAAATCCAATACCGCCCTTTTCGCTCCGATCACGGATCACTTTATCGAGCCCAGCAAAAGCTCCACCACAAATGAACAAAATATTGGATGTATCGACCTGCAGGAACTCCTGCTGAGGATGCTTGCGACCACCCTGTGGGGGGACTGATGCAACGGTGCCTTCAATTAGCTTGAGTAACGCCTGCTGAACACCCTCGCCGGATACATCGCGGGTAATTGACGGGTTGTCAGATTTGCGCGAAATCTTGTCAATTTCGTCAATATAAACAATACCCTGCTGCGCCTTCTCGACATCATAGTCACATTTCTGGAGCAGTTTCTGGATGATATTTTCAACATCTTCGCCAACGTAGCCCGCCTCTGTGAGCGTTGTTGCATCAGCCATCGTGAACGGAACGTTCAGTAGCCGTGCTAAAGTCTCAGCTAACAATGTCTTACCCGATCCGGTCGGACCAATAAGAAGGATGTTTGATTTACCAAGCTCCACTTCCCGGGAGTTACGCTCGCCATGACGGAGACGCTTGTAATGGTTATATACAGCAACTGCGAGCACACGCTTCGCACGGTCCTGCCCAATGACATAATCATCAAGCGTCGTTTTAATAACTTGCGGGACAGGAAGGCCATCTGACGCTTCAGCATCATCTGACTCTTGGACTTCTTCACGAATAATGTCGTTACAGAGATCGACACACTCATCACAGATGAACACACTCGGCCCAGCGATCAGTTTGCGAACTTCGTGCTGACTTTTACCGCAAAAAGAGCAATATAGAACTTTGCCGTTATTTTCCGATGATTGATCTGTTGTATCTGTCATGTATTCACCTATTCCGTGCCGTCAACAGTGCGCTGTCACGAACGGAAAATCAAGATCCTTTGGTCGAATCAGCCCGATGCTCTAATACATCATCGATCAGACCGTAGGACTTCGCTTCTTCAGCATCCATAAACCGATCACGATCTGTATCTTTAGCGATTTGCTTGATCGTCTGACCTGTATGGTGGGCTAATTTCGAATTCAGCTTCTCGCGAATCTTTAAAATTTCCTTTGCGTGAATATCAATATCGGATGCTTGTCCGGAATATCCACCCAACGGTTGATGAATCATCATGCGAGAGTTAGGCAGCGCGAAGCGCTTACCTTGGGTACCACCTGCCAAAAGAAACGCACCCATACTAGCCGCTTGACCAATACACAATGTTGAAACGTCAGGCTTGATGAACTGCATCGTGTCATAAATCGCCATACCAGCGGTCACAGAACCACCGGGCGAATTGATGTACAGATGGATATCCTTATCCGGATTCTCTGACTCCAAAAATAACAACTGAGCCACAATAAGGTTGGCCATATGGTCTTCAACCTGGCCAACCATGAAAATGACGCGTTCTTTAAGTAGTCGTGAGTAAATGTCATACGAGCGCTCTCCGCGAGCGCTTTGTTCGACGACGATCGGGACCAAGCCTGCCATGCGTTTACCTCTAATTAGCCCTGACGACTCTTCATGACGTCAGCGTATGACATATCAATGGTCTTCACTTTTGCAGATTCAAGAAGCTTCTCAGCAACTTGTTCTTCAACAGCAAGAGCTTCAACCTGCTTCAAGTTCTCGTCGTTTGAGTAGTAGAAGTTAACGACCTGCTCTGGATCGTCATATGCCGCAGCCATCTCGTCAATCAGTGCACGAACACGATCTGTGTCTGCCTGAAGCTCAAGCTTCTTAACCGTTGCACCAAGCAAAATACCAAGACGCACGCGACGCTCAGCTTGTTCAGTAAACAACTCATCTGGAAGCTGGTGAGGATCGAATTGCTGACCACCGCCAAACCGCTCGACGGCCTGGTGCTTCAGTGCATGAATTTCAGATTTAATCGCCGCATCAGGAACTGGCGCCTCAGCATTCTTGTCAAGCAATACATCGAATACCTTGGTTTTGTTCATGTTTTTAAGAGTTAATGACAGCTCGCGCTCCATCTGCTCTTTCAGCTCGGCCTTGAAATCTTTCTCGTCACCTGACTCAACGCCGAACGCTTTGATAAATTCTTCATCAACCGCAGGGAGTTCACCGCGTTCGAGCTTCGTGACCTCAATTTTAAAGGTCGCGGCTTTACCTTTCAGGTTCTCCGCATGGTAGTCCTCTGGGAAGGTGACTTCGATGTCTTTAGCATCGCCCTTCTTCATACCCACGATTCCGTCCTCAAAACCCGGAATCATAGAGCCTGAACCAAGAACCAACTCGTGATCTTCGCCTTTACCGCCATCAAAAGCTTCACCATCGATAAAGCCTTCAAAGTTGATCGTCACACGATCACCTTCTTTTGATGCAGCTCGTGCAGACTCTTTCCACGACTTACGCTGTTCGCGGAGCGTGGCGATCATCTCTTTAATATCGGCTGCACCGACTTTGCACTTGGTCTGCTCAATCTCATCACCGTCAATCAGCGCAGGATCTAGCTCAGGGAATACTTCAAACGTCGCCTTAAACGAGAAATCTGAACCTTCTTCAAATTTCACATCATCGATTTTTGGCTGACCAATTGGCTTGACGTCGTGCTCGCTCAAGGCTTGACCCAATGATTTTTCCATTAGATCGGAAACGATTTCTTGACGAATTGCTTGTCCATAGCGCTGACGTACAACGCTTGCAGGGACCTTGCCAGGACGGAAGCCATCAATGCGCACACGCTTTGCGGTTTCTGCCAACTTGGCTTCGAATTCTGTTTCAACATCCCCGGTTGGGATTGTGATTGTAAATTGGCGCTCTAGTGCGCTCGGGGATTCCAGGACAACCTGCATGGATTAACCTCAGTCATTCAAATTCTTTGAAATTAAACGCGATAGGATACTGCTTTCAGTCGTAGCCGTACAGTGATGGTGCGGATGGAGGGACTTGAACCCCCACGCCTCGCGGCACCAGAACCTAAATCTGGCGTGTCTACCAATTTCACCACATCCGCAACAGAACGCAGAACGCGTTATGAGGCGCCGGATACTGAAGCATCCAACCTAAAATATCAAGCAAATTTGAATAAAACCCAGTAATCTCCTTGCATGTCACATGAGAGATGCATATGCCAATCGAATCCCTGAGCTCACTCCTTCCAGCTAACTTAGAGTCTATCGTGATGGTGATTTTTATCGTTGCGGCCGGCCTTTTTCTTGGGTCAATGGCAAATCGTGCTGTGAAGCTCGCCCTAAATCGCACGAAACTGGAAGGCCTCGCCGCAACATTCATCGCGCGTGCGGCACGGATTGGCATCTACGTCATTGCTCTGGTCTCAGCCTTGGGGACTCTTGGTGTCGACACCACAAGTCTTATCGCTGCACTTGGCGCTGCCGGTCTTGCGATCGGCCTGGCGCTCCGAGACACCCTCAGTAATCTGGCCGCCGGCCTCATTCTGGCTTTTAACGGCGCATTCCGCCAAGGGGACACCAT
>CAJXTO010000020.1 GCA_913061245.1 uncultured Oceanospirillales bacterium | reverse complement strand
AATCGTGATGAATCAAACTCGGCCATGCGAGGATTCTACTCCCTTCATGCCATGGTTGTAGGCTAAGTGTGTTAACTCAACATCAGAAGTGATGCCAAGCTTCTCAAATATTCTGTATCGATAAGTATTGATCGTCTTCGCTGAGACAGCTAACTGCTGCGCAATATCAGGCGCTCGACTACCCTCGATCACAAGATCGCAGACAGTAAGTTCTCTAGGCGACAATTTCTCAAACGGATTCGCTGAACGAAAGCGGCTCAATGCGAGCGCTTGGGCCACTTTCGGCGCTAAGTGAACCTCTTGTCGTTTGACTTTCCTCAACGCAGAAACAACATCCTCAGTTGAACAACTGATATCAATCAGCCCAGAGACTCCAAGCGAGAGCAACGACTGACATTCAACGGCACGGATTGAACGGAGATACACCAATATCAATGTGTCTGGGAGCATTCGTTTCACTCGATCGACCATCACAAGGGAACTTTGCTTTGGACAACTCCCATCAAGGATCAAACAACGCGGTGGTGTCACCACAAACTCATCCAAAGCTAAGCGCCCTTTGAATGGAGATGACATGATCTGGAATTCAGAGCCACTCACTGCAGCCTGCAGCGCTTCGAGTAATAAGATTTGGTGCGATATCGCAACCACAGAAATATGCATTGGATCCCTCCTCAATTTTGGTGGAGAGACTGTAGCCACTGAGAGCTTCGATAGAAGCTGATAGGACTTCAGATCAATGTCATACAAGGAGAACGAGTAATATCAGACCAAGTGCGAGGCGATAAGCCACAAATGGAAGCAACCCGACTCGCTGGATAAACGCCAAAAACAGGCGAATACACAGATAGGCTGAAACAAAACTGATGACAACACCGATCGCAATCAGATCCCAAGCAACCGGATCTGAGGTTTCGAGTAAATCTTTGGTCTTTATAAGTGCTGCGCCCAAAATAATGGGTATCGAGAGTAAAAACGAGAATTTCGCTGCGACTCGCCGAGACAAACCGAGCCATAGACCCGCCGTCAGCGTAATGCCTGAACGCGAGGTCCCAGGAATGAGAGCGAGCGCTTGAGCCAGCCCGATCACCAGAGCTTCTTTGACTCGAATTTTAGCAAAACCACCCTGGCCCGATTGATAGTGCGCCCACCAAAGCAGTAATCCAAAACCAATCGTCGCCCAGGCGATTACAAGCTCACTGCGAAGTTCTGTTTCGATAAAATCTTTGGCCAATAAGCCAGCAATAACAGCTGGCAAGGTTGCCAACCCAATGAGCCAGCCGAGCCTTGCATGCCTTGGGTAGCGCCGTCCCATCCCCACAAGCATTCCTGTTGCCACTCTCTGGATCTCAAGACGCAAACTTAATATCACAGCCCCCAGAGAGCCAAAATGAACCGCAACATCGAAAGCCAAGCCTTGATCCGGCCACCCAAACACAGCTGATGGCAAAATCAAATGTGCAGAACTCGAGATCGGAAGAAACTCTGTTAAGCCTTGGATCAACGCAAGGAAAAACGCGTATTCAGTGGTCATATAGTTTCGATGGCTGCTCAGAGAGTGGTTTCCATGAGACGGTTTGTCTCACATACAAAGGCGTCAGTTGATGTCCTGCGATCCATTTCGATGTATCCATTCCGGCAGCTAGACTCTGCAACGTCTCAAGCGTGGGAGACACCGGGTTCATCTGTATCGAAAACCGATCGACTTCCTCAGAATGACACACATAACATCGTGTTTGATCGAGCTCACTCACTGGCACGAGCTCAAGACAACCAAACGTTCCATCGGCCTGTCGATCTGAGCCCACATAGACTTCATCCATACGTGCATCGAGGAGTGCACAATCAACGTGGGTGTCGCTCGCCGCAGCCAATAGTGAAAGTTGGTCAATGGGTAGCACTTGTAATGGATGCACAAGATCAAGCGCATGAATGCAAGAGACGGCGATTCGAAGACCCGTAAAACTTCCAGGTCCATTAACCACAACGCATTCCGTTATCTGACCGATTGCCTGACCAGACTCATCACAAAGCGCTCGAATTGATTCGAGTAATACCTGGTCATGACGACCCTCAATCCCATTACGAGCTATCCATGTTGATCCGGCTTCAATACCGACAGACAGCCGATCGCGTGATGCATCAAGAAACAAACGGCTCATGGGTTGGCAGTCTCAAACTCAGGTTTCAATTCAAACAATCACTCGCTCCATGCGAGCTCCAAGGCGTGTCAAACACTCATACCCAATTGTATTCGCTTTTTCCGCAACCGTATCAACGGAAATACCTGGACCCATAATTTCGACCCACATCCCTTCTTTGACACTTCTGAGCGAACTGACATCGACAGTGATCAAATCCATGCTCACTCGGCCCACAATCGGACAACGCTGTCCCTCGACCAGCACCTCACCTTTATCACTCAATGCACGCAAATAACCATCGGCATAACCCAGTCCTATCGTCGCTAGACTGAGATCACAAGGCGCAACATAGGACCCACCATAACCAACTGGTTCGCCTCTGCGCACTTGCTGAAGCTCGATCACTTGAGCCTGCCAAGTCACCACCGCTTCAAACTCTTTGGGGTCGCTAGGATCTGGTGAACCGCCATAGAGTCCTATGCCTGGCCTGACCAGATCATAATGATACGCGTCACCAAGCAATATACCGGCTGTATTGGCCAGCGAACTGGGCGGACAGAGTGCTCCAAGACTCGAACGAACCAAATCAAACACATTCCGTTGTTGCGCACTATCTGGACGCTCAGGCTCGTCGGCCGAGGCTAAATGGCTCATTAAGAGTGACGGCTGACAGAGAGACACTGCATCAAGAAGCTGGTCGTGTTGATATTGCGGGATACCTAATCGACGCATGCCGGTATCGACATGGATCGCTGGTCTCAGCGCGTCGACTCCAGGAATGAACAACTCATCCAATGTATTTAAGACAGGTCGAATCCTCGAATTCAACGCGATGTCAAACGCATCTGCACCAAAGCCGTGAAATACATAAATCTCAGCGTCAGGGACTAATGATCTAAGCGCCAACGCTTCTTCGAGATAGGCCACAAAAAATGTACGGCATCCTGCATCCCATAGGACAGGAGCAACAAAATCGATACCAACCCCATACGCATTGGCTTTAATCGATGCTGCACATTCTGCTTGACCTGAAAACGACGACAGGCGTTGGTAGTTTGCTGCCAACGCCTGTTTCGAAAGAATAAGCCGAGGCTTTCGGCTCATTAACTACTCACCTCTAAGTACTGCGAAGATTTCGTCTCTAATTTCTTCAACCTGACCAACACCCTGAACTCGATTCATGGTCGGTGCGCCTGCTGGATCTGTTTTAGCCCATGATGAATAGAAGTGAATCAATGGCTCTGTTTGCTCATGGTAAACAGACAAGCGATCACGAACGACAGATTCTTGATCGTCATCACGCTGGATCAATGGATCACCCGTTTCATCATCAAAACCATCTTTCTTCGGTGGGTTGTAGATGATGTGATAGGTGCGACCAGACGCCAAATGCACACGGCGGCCGGCCATACGCTCAATGATTTCTTCATCATCAACGGCAACTTCAACCACGTGATCAATGTTGACACCCGAGTCACGAAGCGCCTCAGCCTGTGGAATCGTGCGAGGAAAACCATCAAACAAACAACCGTTGGCACAGTCTGGTTGCTCTAAACGCTCTTTGACAAGCCCAATAATAATGTCATCTGACACCAATCGACCTGCATCCATCACTTCCTTTGCAGCAAGCCCAAGAGGGGTTTCGGCCTTTACAGCTGCTCGCAACATATCACCAGTAGAAATCTGAGGAATCCCGAACTCTTTACAGATGTATTGAGCTTGTGTTCCTTTGCCTGCGCCAGGCGCGCCTAACAGAATGACTCGCATGTGCCATCGCACTCCTTATTGAAATAATCTAAAACCCTATCCGGATTTCTACTGTTTGTGCAAGTTATCTAATGGTGCAACTAGCCTGTGTTGCGCATTCCAGCAGCAATTCCTGCAACGGACGCCATCAAAGCTCGCTCAACATGAGATTGCCCAGGGTTTTCTCGATCGCGACGCAACAATTCTGCCTGCAAAATATGCAAAGGCTCCATGTACGGATCACGAACGGCCAAAGATCGCGCGATTGCGGGATCACGTTCTAATAACTCCGCCACTTGCTTGATCTCAGAAATACAGCCAATCACAGAGTCTAGACGCTTACGTGTCAACCGACCAAGCGCATGCTCTCCACCTGATAGAACATTTTCGTAATGTGCTGCAATATCAGGGTCCGATTTGGCTAACACCATTTCCAGCATATCAATGTAGACCTGGAAAAAAGGCCATTCAGCGTACATTTCACGCAATAACTCAGTACGCCCATCACGCATTGCATCTGACAACGCTTCGTCAGAACCGAGCCAAGCCGGCAGCATTAATCGAATCTGCATCCAGGCAAAAATCCATGGAATCGCGCGCAAACTCTCGATACCGCCATCCGCTTTACGCTTCGCGGGCCGGGAACCGAGTGGTAACTTTCCAAGCGCCCCTTCCGGGGTGACCTGACGAAAATACTCGACAAAATCAGGATGATCTTTGACTAGAGCACGATACGATTTCACAGAGTCACTAGCCAAAGAATTGATCGCATCAACAAACTCAGCCCGAGGCGCTTCCCCTGGGTTGAGAGTCGCTTGCATCACGGACTGAACATATGAAGTCAGCGTCTGCACAGCAATATCGGGTAATCCAAACTTCCAGCGAATCATTTCACCTTGTTCAGTCACGCGAATTGCGTTGTCCACTGAACCCGGCGGTTGCGCCAAAATTGCGCGATGCGCGGGGCCACCACCTCGCCCAGCTGTACCGCCACGACCGTGAAATAACACGAGTTTGACACCGTACTGTCGTGCGATTTTCGATAATTCATCTTGCGCACGATACTGTGCCCAAGCGGCTGCCAGTGTGCCGGCGTCCTTTGACGAATCTGAATAGCCAATCATCACATGCTGAACACCACCGATGGCTTCGATATAACTCGCATCAGACAGTAATGCTTCAATCACAGAGGGCGCACGTTCTAAATCATCGAGTGTCTCAAAGAGTGGCGCGACAGGAAGTGGCTGACTCACTCCACAGGCCTTCTGCAACAACATGACTGCAAGCACATCAGATGGCTGACGCGCCATTGAAATAACATAGCTTCCAAGGCTTGCAGGATCGGCATCGGCGATCACTGCACAGGTGTTGAGTACTTCTGCCACATCATCTGACGGTTCAAATTCATAAGGAATCAGAGGCCTCGGATTTGCCAATTCATGCTTCAGGAAATCACAGCGTTTCGCCTCATCCCACGACAGATAATCACCCAGTTCTAGTGCATCAGCTATCTCAGCAACCGCCTCAGCATGCCGGCCAGATTCCTGACGAATATCCAACGTGACCAGATCAATCCCAAACGTTGAAATTCGCCTCAAGGTATCGAGCAAATAACCATCCGCAATTTCACCCATACCGCACGCATGCAACGATTCCCACATCACAAGCATTGGATCAAACAAGTCAGCCGTCTCACGAATGCGGCTGAATCGTTCGACCACCTCACCCCGAAGCGTCGCCTCCAACTCGAGCCTTAGGACGGTGATCTCTTCTCTCAGATCTTTCAATAGCCGTCGATATGGCTCAACTTCCTCTTCACCGGCGATCGCCCGAAGATCATCAGATGCTTCAGACATCGAAAGATCCTGGATTAATCCGGTCAAATCGCGGTAATAAAGATCTGCCGCTGCCCATCGTGCAAGCAATAAGACTTCTCTCGTGACTTCATGAGTGACATTCGGATTTCCATCACGGTCTCCACCCATCCACGAACATAAGCGGACTGGCGCAACCCAAGGCGGAAGTTCCTCACCAGTGACTTCCGCGACCTGTGTACTCAGTTCTCGCAAGAAATCAGGAACAGCAAACCACAGCGAATTTTCAATCATTGCGAAGCCCCACTTGGCTTCATCAATCGGCGATGGTCTGGTGGCACGCATGTCATTGGTGTGCCAACACTCACTAATAAGTCGCTTTAAGCGCCGCTTAATGTGAGCATCTCGCCGTGGTGACAGCACACCACCGTCGAACTCAGATAAACACTCCGCGATCTTTTCATACTTCTGAATCAATGTACGGCGCATCGACTCAGTCGGATGCGCTGTTAATACCAAATCGATGTGCATTTCAGAGAGCGTCTCGACAATGGTCTCTGGACTATTCGTCCTCACGATGGAATGAAACAAATCAGGAAGTGCAGATTCATCGAGATACGGATCGCTATCCCCAAAATCACCGCGCGTTTTGCGAACCCGGTGATGCTGTTCTGCGATATTGGCAAGATTCAAAAATTGCGTAAAAGCGCGAGCCACAGAAACCAACTCGTCGTCATTTAACTCACGCACTTCATCAATCAAACGCTCGCGCGCGCCATCATCGCCCTGATGTACCGATTTAGAGAGACCTCGGAGACGCTCAATACGTTCGAGAAAAGTAGGTCCTTGGTCAGACACCATGATTTGACCAAGTTGCTCGCCTAAAAGACGCACGTTATCGCGTAACGATGGATGCAATTCCATAACTTCCAATCCTGTGGATAGTGATGAGATCAGCCTTTTTTAGCCAGATCCCATAGTCCATTTTTTTCGTTGTCGGTTGCGATCGTTAAGTCGATCCCTTGCGCTCTAGCGAGTCGTACAACTTCGCCGATTCGGGATTCAAATTTTTGTGTTGCAAGTCGAAGCGCTTGCTCGCTGTCGATACCAAGATGCCTTGCTAAGCTCACCATTGTAAAGAGCAAATCACCATATTCTTCGCGGACTGCATCAAGGTTCCCACTCGACCGAGCCTCGTGCAGCTCGTCGAGTTCTTCATGGATCTTCTCGAAAACACCATCAATCGATGGCCAATCAAAGCCAACGCGTACGGCACGCTTTTGAATTTTTTGTGCGCGAGATAACGCAGGTAATGCCATAGGCACATCATCGAAAAGATCCAACTGCCCCCTGCTTGCTCGTTCTTCCGCCTTTTTCGCTTCCCAAGTCTGCTTGATCGCCGATACCGAGGCGCCCGAACTTGTACCGAAGCTCTCGAAGGTTGCATCAGGAAACACGTGAGGATGCCTTTTGAGCAATTTAGACACGATAGCCTCAATTACGTCATCCAGCGTAAATCGCCCTTCTTCTTCCGCTAAGCGCGAATAAAAAATGACTTGAAACAAAAGATCCCCAAGCTCCCCGCGAAGCTCATCAAATGCACCACGCTCGATGACATCACCAACTTCATATGCCTCTTCTAACGTGAACGGAACAATACTTTGATACGACTGACTTCGATCCCACGGGCATCCATGATCCGGATCGCGTAAACACCGCATTAACCGAACTAAATCAGAGAGTTGATAACTCATGCCGCCCGAATCCGCTTAGCCGAAATCACGTTATGAATTCGTTGGACTCGGTCGAGTACATGTGACAACTGTGACAGCCCATCCACCTCGATCGACAACTGAAGACGCGCAGTATTGGCTGAGGAATCGGTCATCGTTTGCATGCCGGTCACGTTCACCCGTTCATTGGCAAGCACCGATGTCACATCTCGCAAAAGACCTTGGCGATCATATGCACTGATCTCAATCTCCACTGGATAGGTCTCAACTTGTGTCTCACCCCAAGATACTTCAATGATCCGTTCCGGTGATTCATCCTCAAGACTTAAGAGGTTAGCGCAGTCATCGCGATGAATACTCACACCTCGATTCTTTGTGATGTAGCCAACGATCGTGTCACCAGGGACTGGGTGGCAACAGGTCGCTATTTGAGTCAATAACTTCCCGACACCACGGATTTGAATACCATCAGTTCGCTCTTGAGGCGATGCCTGCCGCGGCTCAAGATCGAGTTCTCGCTGGGTCGCTCCAGAGAGTCGACTCACTGCGCCAACCACTTGCGACACCCTTACATCACCAGCGCCTACCGCTGCGTACAAGTCTTCAGTTGTCTGGAGATTCAGGGCTTCAGAGACAGCCTGCAAATCAAACGAACCCAGTGCAAGCCGTTTCACCTCAGAATCAATTAATTGCTTACCAGCAGAGATATTTTGATCACGATCGAGTTGCTTAAACCATGCCTGAACTTTTGCTCGCGCACGCGAGGTTTTCAAATACCCAAGGCTTTGGTTCAGCCAATCCCGACTTGGTCGTGCTTCGCTTTGCCGCAGAATGTCGACCTGATCGCCCACTTTCAGTCGGTAGGTTAAGGGAACAATCTTCCGATTCACTTTCGCGCCACGGCAAGAGTGCCCGATCTCAGTATGCACCTTGTATGCGAAATCGAGCGGAGTCGAACCTGCTGGAAGGTCAACAACATGTCCGTCACGAGTAAATACATAGATACGATCTTCGAGCACGTCTTGTCGGAGAGCATCAGAGAGTTCTCTTAAGTCTCCGACTTCATCATGCCAATCGAGAACTTGTCTTAACCAAGCAATTTTCTCTTCGTAGGCCTCGCCGCTGATCTCGGTATCGGTACCCTTGTATTTGTAATGCGCGCAAACACCGTATTCCGCCTCATCGTGCATTTGTTGCGTCCGAATTTGGACTTCAACAACTTTGCCTTGCGGGCCGATAACAGCAGTATGAAGTGAACGATATCCATTAGGCTTCGGTGATGCGATGTAGTCATCGAATTCATGCGGAATACTCTTGTAAGCACCATGCACAAGACCAAGTGCCGCATAACAATCACGTACCGAATCAACCAGGATCCGAATCGCTCGCACATCATAGATTTGCGAAAAATCGACCTGTTTCCGCTTCATCTTTCTCCAAATCGAGAAGATGTGTTTGGCACGCCATGTGAGATCCGCTCGAATGTGCTGCGAGGTGAGGGTCGCCGAAATCGAATCCACTAATTCCTGAATGTATCGTTCTCGGTCCTCTCGACGTTCAGCAAGCGCCTTTGCGATCTGCTTGTACGCCTCTTCCTCGAGATATCGGAACGAGAGATCTTCTAGCTCCCATTTTAGATGGCCAATACCGAGGCGATGCGCAAGCGGTGCATAGACCTCAGACACTTCTCGAGCTACCTTGATTCGACGCGCTTTATCAGCTGATTTTACTGCACGAATCGCAGCTGTTCGCTCAGCGAGCTTGATGAGCGCAACTCTGACATCATCGATCACGGCGACTAACATCCTGCGAACCGCATCCGCCTGATTTTCAGCCGCTCCCAAGAACTGTTTCGGGGCATCCTGGCGGGTCTGACTGATGATCGCCATTTGCTGAACACCTTCAATCAGCTTGGCAACTGTCTTCCCAAAGTCCTCGCGGACGTCGCGCAAATGGAGACGACCAATCCGAACTGATCGATATAACAGGGCAGCGACGAGCGCATCTTCGTCAATCGGCATAGTCGATAAAATATCTGCCATTTCAAGACCAAAGCGGTGCGCATCGGGACCCTTCCAGTCTTTAGCTGTCGCATCTTTGGATTCAAGCTCTTCAATGAGACCAATGGCTTTTTGAAGCTTAGCTGATGACTCGAGGTGTGCTTCACGCGCAAACCGCTCAGCCCAATTTTCCAGAGATAGATCAGAATCGAGTTGAATCGGATGCAGTTCGCGGGCTTTAACCACGAGCCCCTCGCTTCACAAAGAGCGCCATGGATTCGACATGCGCAGTATGTGGAAACATATCCATGATCCCAAGATGAGTCATTGAGAAACCTCGATCAACCAGTATCTTCGCATCTCTCGCAAGAGTTGCTGGATTGCATGACACATACAGCACGCGAGCAATATTGTTCAGAGGTATTTCCTCGAGTACTTCCTTGGCACCTGATCGCGGCGGATCCACAATCAGCGTATCCCATGATTCCGCGGCGAATGGTTGCTCTGCGATGGACTGCGTTAAATCAAATGCAACTGCTGAGACATTATCCAGAGAATTATGACGAGCATTTTGCAAAACGCGTTCGACCATCGTTTTGGATACTTCGACCCCGACGACAGATGCACAACGCGTCGCTGCGGCAAGTGTGAAATTACCGAGTCCACAGAACAAATCCAACACGCGCTCGGTGCCCTGCAAATCAAGTAGGTCAATCGCTTGAATCATCATTGCGCGGTTAATGGTGGCATTAATCTGCGTGAAATCTGTCACCGCAAATTGATACTCGAGACCGAATTCACCAATGCGATACGTTAAGCGTTCAGGACCCTCTGATGGCCACAATCTGGTGATCGTATCCGGGCCTTTCGGTTGCAAGTACACATGCCAACCTGTCCGCTGCCCAAGTGTTGCAAGAACGCCTCGGTCGGCCTCTGTCAGCGCTTCAAGATGTCGAATGATAATTGCGAGCGTGTCGTCACCTGCCGCAACTTCAACTTGAGGAATACGATCAGGTTGAGAGAGCGAGGCAATCGCTGTTTCAAGGATACTGAGTGATTGACCGATTCGTTGATCCAGAACCGGACATCCATCGATATCTGCAATGAAATTCGAGCCTCTCTCCCGAAAGCCGATCAATACCCGATCTTTCGCATGCACCCACCGAACACCCAAACGTGCGCGTCGGCGATACCCGAGCGTTGGTCCTTGAAGTGTGGGAAGCCTCTCGACTTTCTCAAGCGAAACCCCCTCGCGTGTCATGAGCTCATCGAGCGTTTTCGATTTGTGTACAAGCTGAGCCGCATGTGGGATGTGTTGCAGCGAACAACCACCGCATACCTCAGCATGCGGGCATTCTGGCTGACCGCGCTCTGCTGAGGGCACCAAAATGTCTTTCGCTATCCCCTCTGCAGTGCGCGAGGATTTGCCAGTGACTCGAACAGTCACGAGCTCACCGGGCAAAGCGCCATCGACAAATAGCATCCGCTCACCCCAACGAACTAAACCTCGTCCTTCGTGCGAAAGTTTTTCGATTCGAATTGGGAAGTCAGGTGTTTGTTTACGACGTGGGGCGCGTTTTCGTGTGCGTTGATTCATCGCGGGAATAAATCCGTCGACAGATATCGATCACCGCGATCACAAATAATGCAAACCACCACTCCGCTTGTTAATTCACGGGCAACGCGTAACGCACCAGATACTGCACCACCAGCACTGACCCCACAGAAAATTCCTTCTTTGACGGCAAGCTGTCTAGCCATGTCCTCAGCCTCCTGCTGATCAATATCCAGAGTGACATCAACTCGAGATGGATCGAAAATCTCTGGACGATACTCAATCGGCCAGCGACGAATCCCAGCAATTTTTGAACCGTCACTTGGTTGAAGACCGATGATCGTGACTTCCGAATTCTGCTCTTTCAAATACTGGGATACCCCCATGATGGTCCCAGTCGTACCCATCGCACTGACAAAGTGCGTGACACCGCCATTCGTATCGTTCCAAATCTCGGGCCCTGTCGTCTCATAATGCGCACGCGGACAATCTGGATTCGCAAACTGATTTAAAACGCGTCCTTGGCCTTGCCTTTCCATTTCAAGCGCCAGATCACGCGCCCCTTCCATCCCCTCTTTTTCGGAGACTAAAATGAGCTCTGCACCGTAAGCGGTCATCGCGCGCTTGCGCTCATCAGATAAGTTATCTGGCATGATCAGGGTCATGCGATAGCCGAGAATGGCGCCAACCATCGCCAAGGCGATTCCGGTATTTCCGCTCGTCGCTTCAATCAAGCGATCACCCGGCTGGATTTCTCCGCGCGCTTGAGCACCTTGGATCATATAAAAAGCAGGTCGATCTTTTACGGAGCCAGCTGGATTGTTTCCTTCCATTTTGCAAAGAACAGTGACATCAGGCGCGAGACCTTCGTTCAGACGTTGTAACCGTACGAGTGGCGTATTGCCGAGGGTTGATTCAATGGTTGGGTAATGCACATGGACCTCCTGTGGCGCCATAGAATACAGCACTCAGCGACCGAAGGCTCTAAGGATTAGTCGAAGGCGAGAGGTTGTCTAAAATACCGCTCATAGTGTCCTTCAGATACTGCGAGATATTCCGAATTCATCAGATCCCAAATTTCCGCATACGACATGGAGTCAGCTTCCGGTAGTTTAGCCAACCCAAGATCCGCCAAACGCGCGAATTGACCTCGCGTTTGCCTAAATAAATCATAAGCCCAACACTCTGGCGGCTGATCCTTTCGATATCGAAGTCCATGGCTATCGAGAGCATTTTTTAACATGTCAGCATCAGTCACCAGCACGTATCGGCTGACAACACCTGACATCAATTGCGTCAACCGAGTTAAAACAGCAGCCTTCTGAGCGTCATCGTAACGATTCCAATCGACGATCTCGTGAGCAAACCGCTTACATCCGCGACACACCGAATCGCCATAGGTTGTCGAACAAAGCCCAACACAGGGGGTAGGCACTCGCGTTTGCATACTCAAAACCAATCTCTTTTTTCAGGTATTTGTTAAGTGTTAGGACTTTGCTTCAAAAAACAATCGTGCACCGCAGAAAATAATTTTATGACCATATAATTAGATTTGGTCATTATTAAATCATTATTTTCAAATTAGTTGCTTTTATTGGCGGCGAGCCGTCACAATCACGCACTAAGATTTAAAGGAGGACACACTATGTCACTGGATCTTCTCAACGAGTCCATGGAAGACTGGAACAGCAAAATCGCCGCTGCTGAAGAAATGATGCCGATCATCGGACGTCTTTTCCGCGAAAAAGCGATTGAAACATCAATCTTCGGGCGACTGCTCAACAATCGGACAGTCATCAACATCATCAAATGCTGCCGGTTCGCACGCCAAGTTGAAAACGAAGAGTTGTCTGCTGAAGAAGCTCGCGACGTCCTTCTTGAAGTCGCAAAATTAGACCTGAATCCATGCCATGTCGATATCGGCAAGCTGGCTGTTAATTTTCGCCGTCTTGGTGCCGGCCGAAGCCTCAGCGACTTCGTTGCAGACGAACTGAAAGGGGCAACCGGAGATGCACCAGCCGGGAGTCAAAAAACAGATATCGTTCTGTATGGTTTTGGCCGAATCGGTCGACTGCTTGCACGTGAATTAATTGCTAAGTCAGGCTCGAAGGAAGCGATTCGCCTGCGCGCTATTGTGATTCGAAAGAATGGTGATAACGATTTAATGAAGCGTGCGAGCTTATTACGCCGCGATTCAGTGCATGGATCGTTTGACGGCACAATCACTGTCGACCACGACAGCAATGCCATCATCGCCAATGGACAACGTATCCAAGTCATTTATGCATCTAGCCCTTCTGAAGTGGATTACACCGCATACGGCATCGACAACGCACTCGTCGTCGATAACACCGGTAAATGGCGCGATCGCGACGGATTGTCACAACATCTCCAATCAAAAGGTGCAAGCCGCGTTCTTCTGACAGCGCCTGGCAAAGGTGACCTGAAAAATATTGTGCACGGTGTCAACCACGACGAAATTACAGATGCAGACGCGATCATCTCTGCGGCAAGCTGTACAACGAACGCGATTACACCGGTCTTGGCTGCTATCGACGAAAAATACGGCGTCCAGAATGGACACGTAGAAACTGTTCATAGTTACACCAACGACCAGAACTTGATTGATAACTTCCATTCAGGTGACCGTCGTGGTCGAGCTGCCGCACTAAACATGGTTATCACTGAAACCGGGGCGGCCAAAGCTGTTGCCAAAGCATTACCTCAGTTGAAAGGCAAGCTGACCGGCAATGCCATTCGAGTTCCGACTCCAAATGTTTCAATGGCGATTTTGAAGCTCAACCTCGACAAACCTGTTGAGAAAGATGAACTCAATGACTATCTGCGCCATGTTGCAATTCACTCGAAATTGCAAAAGCAGATCGACTACTCAAACTCTCCTGAAGCGGTGAGTTCAGACTTTGTCGGTTCACGTGCCGCAGGCATCGTGGACGGTCTCGCGACTATCGCGACCGGGAATAACAGTTGCGTCGTCTATGTCTGGTATGACAATGAATATGGCTACAGTTGCCAGGTGATTCGCTGCCTTCGCCAGATGACTAAGGCAACGCTCCCAGCTTTCCCAATCGAAAACTAAAAAATAGGAAGTCTGCGACCAAGTATGGACGCAGACTTCTCAATTTTTCTGATAAAATCTCGCCTCCCAGCGCGCCGTGATCCGGTTCCCAAAAGGACCCACCCACCGCGCTCAATTCAACCTGAACAAGGACGATGATTGTGCTTGAAGAATACCGCAAACATGTCGAGGAACGTGCCGCTGAAGGCATCGTGCCTAAACCACTCAGCGCTGACCAAGTCGCTGGACTTGTAGAACTTCTGAAAAACCCGCCTGCTGGCGAAGAAGCGTTTCTACTGGATTTACTAACAAACCGCGTTCCTGCGGGCGTCGACGAAGCTGCTTACGTTAAAGCTGCCTTCTTGACAGATGTCGCCAAAGGAAACACGGCATGCGGTCTGGTTTCCCGTGTCGAAGCGACACACTTACTCGGCACCATGCTCGGCGGCTACAACATCCCGCCGCTGGTTGAATTACTTGATGATGCGGAAGTCGGAAAAACATCCGCTGAAGCACTCAAAAGCACTCTATTGATGTTTGATGCATTCCACGATGTGGAAGAAAAGCGTCAAGCAGGTAACCCATTGGCTCAAGAAGTCATGGAATCATGGGCAAACGCAGAATGGTTTTTGAATAAGCCTGAAGTACCGGCTGAGATCAAAGTCACTGTGTACAAAGTCCCGGGGGAAACAAATACTGATGACTTGTCTCCTGCTGTTGATGCCTGGAGCCGCCCAGACATCCCACTGCACGCGCAAGCAATGCTCAAAGCGCGCATGGATAAGCCATTAGAAACAATCGAAGAGTTGAAGAAAAAAGGCAACCCACTCGCTTATGTCGGTGACGTTGTCGGAACTGGTTCTTCACGTAAGTCGGCGACCAACTCGGTTCTATGGCATATGGGTGATGACATCCCATTTGTGCCAAACAAGCGCTCTGGCGGCGTGTGTATTGGCGGAAAAATCGCTCCGATTTTCTTCAACACAATGGAAGATGCTGGCGCCCTGCCAATCGAATGTGACGTCACGCAAATGAATACAGGTGATGTCATCATCGTCAAACCTTACGATGGCATTGTCACCAACGAGCAAGGCGTAACCATTGCTGAATTTGCGTTGAAAAGCCAAGTTATCCTCGATGAAGTTCGCGCCGGCGGCCGAATTCCACTAATCGTTGGTCGCGGACTGACCACACGAGCACGCGATGCGCTTGGTCTGGGTACTGCAGATTTCTTCAGAACGCCAACAGCTCCTGTTGAATCAAACAAAGGCTACACACTGGCTCAGAAAATGGTCGGCAAAGCATGTGGCGTCGAAGGCGTTCGTGCTGGCACATATTGTGAGCCTCGTATGACAACTGTGGGATCACAGGATACAACTGGCCCGATGACACGCGACGAACTGAAAGAGCTCGCATGTCTTGGTTTCCAAGCGGATCTGACAATGCAGTCATTCTGCCACACAGCAGCCTATCCAAAGCCAGTTGATGTTGATACACAGCACACACTGCCTGACTTCATCATGAATCGCGGCGGCGTTTCTCTCCGCCCAGGTGACGGTATCATCCACTCATGGTTGAACCGGATGTTGCTCCCAGACACAGTCGGTACTGGCGGTGACTCACATACACGCTTCCCGATTGGGATCTCATTCCCTGGCGGTTCAGGTCTCGTCGCATTCGCTGCAGCAACAGGTGTGATGCCATTGGATATGCCTGAATCGGTCTTGGTTCGTTTCAAAGGTCAAATGCAGCCAGGTATCACGCTCCGTGATTTGGTTAACGCGATTCCTTATGCAGCGATTCAGCGTGGTTTGTTGACTGTCGGCAAGGAAGGTAAGAAAAACATCTTCTCAGGCCGAGTTCTGGAAATTGAAGGCCTGCCAACATTGACTGTTGAGCAAGCATTCGAGCTATCAGACGCATCCGCTGAGCGCTCAGCCGGTGGCTGTACGATCAAGCTGGATGAAGCCCCAATTCGTGAATACCTCGAATCAAACATCACACTCTTAAAGTGGATGATTGCTGACGGTTACGGTGACGCACGGACAATCGCACGTCGGATCAAAGCCATGGAAGCATGGCTCGAGAACCCAGAGCTCTTGGAAGCCGATGCCGATGCCGAATACGCTGAAATTATCGAAATCGATCTCAATGAAATCAAAGAGCCATTACTGGCTTGTCCGAACGACCCAGATGATGTGAAACCACTGTCTGAAGTTCAGG